>DUVY01000017.1 GCA_012840805.1 Clostridiales bacterium
GGTTCACTATGAATCTTTTTTTACCCGTTGCACTTCATTTTACAATCTTCCATTTGTAATTTTTTAAAGAAATAAGTATAATTGAATAATATTAATTATTATTAAATAATATACTTTGAGAAAAATTAAGGGTTTTTTATTGAGATGTTTGAATGGATTTTATTGATTGTTATAGGGGCGATAGTCTTGGTTATATTGACTTTGCCTTTCGCGCTATTGGGCTTGTCTTCGGCAAAGCAGTATAACGCGAGGGTGGATAATGAGTATCTTATCAGCATAAAAGAATTTGAGGGTTTGGAATACGAAAAAGTCAATTTTAAGAACACAAGCGGTCAAAATTTAACGGGCTATAAGTTTTTTAAAAACGGCAAGAATTATAAAGCCGTTATTTTATTGATATCGGGCTTTAGAAGCAACCATAACCATTATTTGCCCGAGATTGATTATTTTACTTCTCAAGATTACCTGGTGTTTTCTTTTGACCCGACCGCCACGGGCAGAAGCGAGGGCGAAAGAGTCAAAGGGCTTTTGCAAATACCTTATGACGCCCAGCGCGCCCTAGATTATATAAAAGAAGACGCTCTACTTAGCGACAAGCCGCTGTTTTTGTGGGGATACTCCAACGGCGGTTACGCCGCGTTGGCGCTGCTTAATGACGAAAAAGTTCTCGCCGCGGCGAGCCTATCGGCTTTTAATACTGTCAACAAAATGACGGTAGATAACGCCGTCTCATCTTTTGGCAAACAAGCGGTATTGATTTGTCCATATTGCGTAGTGTTTAACAGGCTTAAATACGGAAAAAATCCGTTTGGCTCGTCGTTATCCAATATAAAAAGTTCCCAAAAACCCGTATTTTTGGCGCACGGCTCAAACGACAGCGTCGTGCCTTACAGCGTATTTTTGAGCTTGCAAAAATCCAACACGCATCCGCTGTCCGTTAATCTTACTAATCAAGACGGCGACCATTGGATAAGATATCCTTCTAAGATAAAAAGGATAAAAGACAGGCTCAAAAACCGAATAGAACAAGCCGACTCGGAAAATAAACTTAAAATCAAAAAATGTTACGCATCCATAGCCAAAAAGATAAATTTTGAGCTTGTCGAGCGGGTCACCAAGTTTTATGACAAAGTATTAGACGCGACCAAATCAAAAGGGTAAATAAATTATCAAAGCGTTAAAAGCTTAGGGTAAATATCAATAATATTTATATGATTATACCTATAATTTATTATATCAAAATTATTGTGTCATTCATTAAGCTGTTATATAATAATTTTGTGGTTTTTTTGGCTTGACATTTTTGGTTTTTTAAATATAATTATAAAATTTTAAAAGCGTTAATTTTTTTTTGGAGGGAAAAATGAAAGGTTTGATCGTGTATTACTCTTTTATGGGCGCTAATGAAAAATTAGCCAACGAGTTAAAAAATAGAAGCGGATTTGAGGTTTTAGAAATTCGCGAACTCAAAAAAAGAAGAGCTTTTAGCATTTTTATTGATTTGCTGTTCAATCGCCAATCCAATATCCAAAGTATTGATATTGACTTAAAACAATACGACCTTGTGATTTTGGTTTCGCCTATATGGGCAAGAAAGATTTCTTCGCCTATGAAAGCGTTTGTAACGCGAGAAAAAGACAATATATCAAAATACGCGTTTATCTCTCTTTGCGATGGCAATGAAAAACAAATGCGAAAGATTTTTGACGAGTTGACGGAGCGCGTAGGGCGCGAGCCTGTCGCGGTAGAGCAACTATGTATATCCGATCTGCCAAAAGACATCAAAAAAAGAATAAACGACTCTATTCCTTTTAGAGTTCTTGAAAGCGATGTCGCCTATTTTGACGATAAAATCAACGCTTTTTTGGAGCGTTTGAACTAAAAAAATCAAACAAAAAAACCAAGAGAATAAGCCCCAAAAACAAAATGAGCGATTTATTATAATAAATCGCTCATTTTGCTATGCTGTGCAATTTCTGTTGACACACCTTACCGAAACGGTATTTATGCAGGCGGCTCCTTCGAAGCTTCCTTATGGCACATAACAAGTTCCGTTTAGCGCTGCTGCGTTCCCGCCCTGACGCGGTTCGCGGTTTGTCATTGCATAAGACCCCGATATCAACGCTCCTTACATACTCCAGCTTTCCATAAGATGCGCCGCGAGAAATTTTCGGTCCTGCTATAGCGGATTGCAGGTTCAGGGCACCGCTAGCTCCCCACTTAGCACAGCTTAATAATTATAAATGATATTGGTATTTTTAGCAAGGGTTAGATTTTGGAAAAAATTAAAAAAATGTTAGATAATTGTTGGATTTTTGATTTAAAAAAATCTAAAAAATTTTTTAAAAAATATCCTTAAGCCGCATTGGTTTTTTAATTGATTATTTATATGTTATAATATTTGTATGAATACAAACGCATCCAAATTTATAGAAGCGTATAACATAATAGACCGAACTCTGCGCACGCAATACGGCTATAAAGACAATTTGTCTTTTTCCGAGCTGCTAAGACAGACAGCTAACAAAAACCAATTGGTCAAAAAATACGCCGACGAGTTGTATGACTTTGGGCGTCTTAGAAACGCTATCGTGCACAAATCCACCGATAAGATAATTGCCCAGCCCAACGACGAAGTAGTTGAACTTATCCGTCATATAGCCAAACTTTTGACCTCGCCGCCTTTGGCGATTGACGTCGTCAAAAAAAGGCAGATTATAGCCTTTGACGACGACCAAAATATTTCGGACTTGATTGAGGCGATTTCTAAGCATAATTATTCCAATATCCCTATTTATCAAGATAATCGTGTGGCGGGGATAGTCAACTCAAAACAGATTCTTAATGTGTTAGTCAAAATTTTGCAGACCAAAAAGATTTTAAAATATGAAGACCTAAAAAAGATAAAACTCAGTCAAATCGCGCATATTGATTATGGGGAATATGTTTTTATGCCCACGAGCGCGAGCATTATAGATGTTTTGACCGTTTACGCCCAAAACCCGCGCCTAAAAGCTGTATTGCTGACTCGGCTTGGCGACAATACGCTTCCGGTTTTGGCCGTGGTCACTTCTTCGGATTGGTTAACATTTAGCAATATTCTTGACAAAATTTGACTATTACACGATAATTAAGAATAATATTTTTTATTATTTTATTTTTGATATATTTTGGAGCGGTTACAGATGTACGACAGAGTTGACAATTCTTTGGATTTTTGCGCGAGAGAGCAAAAGGTCATTGATTTTTGGAATCAGAACAATATTTTTCAAAAAACATTACAAAAAACCCAAGGCAAACCCGAATTTACTTTTTATGACGGACCGCCTACCGCCAACGGCAAACCGCATATAGGGCATATCTTAACCCGAGTTATGAAAGATATTATTCCACGATACAAGACAATGAAAGGCTATCATGTGGATAGGATCGCGGGCTGGGATACTCACGGCTTGCCCGTGGAATTGGAAGTTGAAAAATTTCTGGGCATTGACGGCAAGCAAGATATAGAAAAATACGGAATAGAGCCCTTTATCAAAAAATGCAAAGAAAGCGTTTGGAAATATAAAACCGAATGGGAAAAAATGAGCGAGCGCGTAGGTTATTGGGTGGATATGGAAAACCCGTATATAACCTATGACGACAAATATATAGAATCTGTCTGGTGGTCGCTAAAGCAAATATTTGATCGCGGGCTTATCTACAAAGGTCATAAGATAGTCCCTTATTGCCCCCGTTGCGGCACGGCGTTGTCTAGCCACGAGGTAGCGCAAGGCTATAAGGATATTGCCGAAAAATCCATTGTGGTTGGGTTTGAGCTTGTAGATAGACCGGGCGTTTATTTTTTGGCGTGGACGACTACGCCTTGGACATTGCCGTCCAATATGGCTTTGTGTATGCACGCCAAAGAAGACTACGCCGAAATAGAAGCGGACGGCACTAGATACATTTTGGCAAAAGAACTAATTGATAAGCATTTTGAGCAGTATAATATTATTGAAATCAAAAAAGGCAAAGACTACGAGGGAATAAGGTATAAGCCTTTGTTTGATTTCGCGGGCGAGCAGAACGCTTGGTATATTACCAATGACGATTACGTGACTTTGACCGAAGGCACGGGTATTGTCCATATCGCGCCCGCGTTTGGCGAGGACGACGCGCTTGTTGGCAAAAAATACAACCTGCCTTTTGTGCAGATGGTGGATGAGCGCGGCTTGTTTGTGGAAGAAGCGGGATTTTTGCAAGGCAAGTTTGTAAAGGACGCCGACAAAGATATAGTAAAAGACTTAAAGTCAAGAGGATTGCTGTTTTCCGAGATTGATTACGAACACAGCTATCCCTTTTGCTGGCGTTGCAACACGCCGCTTTTGTATTACGCTCGAAGCGCTTGGTTTATCGAGATGACTAAGCTAAAAGACCAGCTTCTAAAAAACAACGCTATGATTAATTGGCTGCCCGAGAGCATCGGCAAAGGCAGATTTGGCAATTTTTTGGAAAATGTGGTTGATTGGGGATTGTCCCGCGAAAGATATTGGGGCACGCCTTTACCCATTTGGGTTTGCGGCGACTGCGAGCATAAGCGCGCGGTAGGCAGCAAGCAAGAGTTAAAAGACCTGGGCGGCTTGACCGAAGATATAGAGCTTCACAAGCCGTATATAGATAATGTTACTTTTAAATGCGACAAGTGCGGCGGCGTGATGAGAAGAACGCCCGAGGTAATAGACTGCTGGTATGATTCGGGCGCTATGCCGTTTGCGCAATATCACTATCCTTTTGAGAATCAAGAAAAATTCAAAGCGCATTTTCCTGCTGATTTTATCTCGGAAGCGGTGGATCAGACAAGAGGCTGGTTTTATACGCTTTTGGCGATATCCACGCTTTTATTTGACCAGCCGGCGTATAAAAACTGTTTGGTCTTAGGGCATGTTTGCGACGAAAAAGGCGAAAAGATGTCCAAACACAAGGGCAATGTAATTGACCCTTGGGATGTGTTGGATAATCAAGGCGCGGACGCTGTAAGGTGGTATTTTTGCACCGCTTCGGCGCCGTGGTTGCCTAGCCGTTTTTATCACAAAGCGGTAAACGAGTCCCAAAGAAAATTTTTGGGCACGCTATGGAACACTTATTCGTTTTTTGTGCTGTATGCCGAGATTGACCAATACGACCCGACCAAATACAATCTCAAAGATTGCAAGCTAAGCCTTATGGACAGGTGGATTTTGTCCGAGCTTAATTCTTTGATTGGCTTTGTGGACAAGTCTTTGGAAGAATATAATATTATAGACAGCGCTAGACAGATCCGAAAATTTACAGATGATTTGTCCAATTGGTATATAAGGCGCTCTAGAGAAAGATTTTGGGGTTCGGGCATGGGCGAGGACAAGATAGCGGCATATACCACGCTTTATCATGTTTTGACGCAGTTGATAAAGTTATGCGCGCCCTTTGTTCCTTTTGTTACCGAGACCATATACCAAAACATCGTAAGAAATGTAGATAAAAACACGCCCGAGTCCGCGCATCTTTGCGATTATCCTGTGGCTGATTATAGCTTGATTGATAAAAAGCTGGACGAGGGTATGCAAACCATAATTGATTGCGCTGTATTGGGCAGGGCTTTGAGAAACGCGGTCAATATCAAAAACCGCCAGCCTTTGAAAAAGATGTATATCGCCCTTGCCAATAGACCTAAGCCCGACCAAGAACTATTGGATGTTTTGGCGGACGAGCTCAATGTCAAGGAAATAGAAGTCGTGGAATCGGCGGCGGAATTTATTCAATATTCGCTAAAACCGCAGTTAAAAACTTTGGGACCCAAATACGGCAAGAATTTGGCTGTTGTTAGAGAGGTTTTGGATACGCGCGCTCAAGATATTATTAAAGCCGTTAAAGACGGCGGGGTTTATAAGATCGAATACAAGGGCGTTGAGATTGAGCTTGTGGAGAATGACTTATTAATAAGCGTCCAAAGCAAAGAAGGATTTGATTCCCAAAGCGACGATAATATAACCGTGATTATGGATACCAAACTCACGCCCGAGCTTATCCTAGAAGGCTATGAGCGCGAGCTTATCAGCAAGATTCAGACTATGCGAAAAGAAGCGGGCTTTGAGGTAACCGACTATATTAATATAGGTTATCAAACGTACTCTCAAGATTTGAAAAAAGTGTTAGACCAAAATTTTGAGTCTATCAAGAAAGATGTTTTGGCGTCTGGGTTGTTTGATAACATTATTGATGGATATACTAAGGATTGGGACATTAACGGCCAAAAAATTAAATTAAGCGTGCAAAAAATATAAATAATGAAAATAGCGCGACATTGGAAAGATTATCAAATAATCGCCACAGGCGGCGGGCAAAAGTTGGAGCGCTGGGGCAATGTGATTTTGCTTCGCCCCGACCCTCAGATTATTTGGCGGACAGAGATTGATATGCCTAACTACCCCGACCTTAACGCCTTATATGTAAGAAACCATAGCGGTGGCGGCAAGTGGCATATTCGAAAAGAATTTAACGATAGTTGGACAATAAAATATAAAAATTATACCTTTTTGGTTAAGCCTACGGGCTTTAAGCACACCGGGCTTTTTCCCGAGCAGGCTGTCAATTGGGACATAATGGAAGAGCTTATAAAAAAGCGCGGGGGCGAGCCCAAAATCCTCAATCTTTTCGCTTATACGGGCGCGGCGAGCATAGTCTGTGCCGCGTCGGGCGCTAAGGTTACCCATGTGGACGCCGCCAAAGGAATGGTAGAGCGCGCCAAAGAAAACGCGAGATTGAACAATCTAAACAATATAAGATATATAGTTGACGACTGTCTAAAGTTTGTAAACCGCGAAATCAAAAGGGGAAACAGCTATGAGGCGATAATTATGGACCCGCCGTCTTACGGCAGAGGCCCAAACGGCGAGATGTGGAAGCTGCAAGACTCTATCTTTGATTTGGCTAAGCGCTGCGCCGAGCTTTTGTCCCCAAAGCCTTTGTTTTATTTGATTAATAGTTATACGACGGGCTTGCAGCCGTCGGTTATGGCGAATATCCTAAAAATAACGACCAAACAATTTCAAGGTCGCATAGAAGCCTATGAAGTCGGATTACCCGCCCAAGAAAATTTGGTATTGCCTTGCGGAACGAGCGCTATATTTATCGGAGATTGATATGGAAGTAATTTACGAGGATAATCATATACTTGTTGTGGTCAAGCCCCAAAATGTTCCAGTCATGCCAGACATAACCAAAGATAAAGATATGGTTAGTCTTTGTAAAGAATATATAAAGCATACCGCCCAAAAACCCGGCAATGTTTATCTAGGGCTTTTGCACAGGCTTGACAGACCAACAGGCGGCGTTATGGTGTTTGCTAAGACTTCTAAGGCGGCGTCTAGAATATCGGAGGCGATAAGAGAAGGCGAGGTTGAAAAATATTATTTGGCGGTGCTTGTGGGTTCGCCCAAAGAAAAGCACGGTCGGCTTACGCATTATCTATTGAAAGACCCCAAAGCCAACGCGGTCAAAATCGTGCCAATCGCCACCGAGGGCGCGAAAAAGGCTATGCTTGAGTATTGGATAATAGGCGAGTATAACAAAATCTCGCTCGCCAAAGTCAAACTTATCACAGGCAGACCGCACCAAATCCGCGTCCAAATGAGCAGTCTTAACACGCCCATTCTGGGCGATGTAAAATACGGCGGTAGTATGATGCCCCGAGGAATCAACCTAGCGCTGTGGGCAAGCGAGCTAAAATTTTATCACCCCGTAACCAAGGTCAAAATGTCATTTAGATGCTACCCGCCCGGGGGCAAACCCTGGGAACACTTCAGCGGCATAATAAAGTCTATATTATTATAAAATAAGCCCCTTATATATTGGGGCTTTTAGTTTTTTATTTAAGTATTATTTTTAACCTTGGATTCTTAGTTTTTTTAGTTTAGGATTATTTGTTTATATCTGATAAGTTCTTGTTTGGCGCGGGCAAGGTCGTGCTCTTGATAGTTGCCGCATTCTTGGGCGGTCGCGCCGGGCAGAGTTTCAAAATCTTGACAGCGGTCAATGGATTTTATCACTAAGTCTTTGGCGGCGTCATAGTCTATGTCCACCAGCAATAAGTCAAAACCTGTGCGGCAGCCCATCGGCCCAAAATATAAGACCAGATCGGAATATTGGCTGTTTCGTATGGTCGCCGCTAAGATATGCTCAATTGAGTGTATTACCGCGTTGTCAAGATAATCGCCTTGATTAGGACGGCGAAACCTTAAGTCGTAGGTATATACTTTGCGCCCCGATATATCTTGGATAGTTGTCAGATAAAAACCTATATCGTGTTTGGTATGGTCTATCAAAAACGAGGCTATGGGTTTGAGTCCGTTTTGTTTCATATTATCATTATAAGATAGAAAAAATTCTTTTGTCAATAATTAATTTATGTAATGACTAAAGAGCAGTTATTTGTTATAATAAAATAACGCTAAAAAAAACAATTAGGTATTAGCTTGCAAGGAGATAATAATGATTTTTGAAAAATTAGGCGCTTTGGAAATAATCGTCATAGTATCTGTCGCGGCGGTCTTGATTTTGCTTTTGTATATTGTGATAACGGTCAACAGCTTCAAAAAACATCTTATCAAAATAGCCAAAGCCGATACGGACATAGACACAAATCTATCTAAAAGGTATGATTTACTCAAAAAAGCGCTTGATACAGTCAAGAACTATCCAAAAGCGTCCAAAGAAGCATCCTATGAGGCGATAGAGTTTGAGAAAAATATGGGCATTGAGCAAAAATCCCTAATAAATAAAAAACTAGATATTATGAGCGGCAATCTTAATGATATGGTTAATAGTTATTCCGATTTTAAGTCCGACAAGGAATTTGCCAATCTTTTGGCGGAGGTTAAAGATTGCGAAAAGAATTTGGAAGAGGCGATTGAGCTTTATAATTCTAAGGTTTCGCGTTTTAATCAAAAATTAGTGTCTTTTCCGGCCAAAATAATCGCCAATATGGTTCATCTAAAGCCCGTAAAATTTTTTGATATTGCCGAATAATTATAAAAAGCCATATTAATAAACCAAAATCAAAGCGCCCGTTTAAAATTTGGGCGCTAATTTTTTTCGCGTTAAAATTTTTTAGAATATTATTTGATTTTTTGGTAACTTTTTAACTTAATAAAAAACATTATCTATGATAATATAATGCTGTCAAAAACAACTTATAAAGGATATCAATGAAGTTCAAAAAAGCGTTAAACTATCTTTCCACTCACGGTTTGGGATTTAGAACACTAAAGACTATGCTGGCGATAGCTTTGTGTCTTTTGATAGCGTATTACGCGGGCTATGAAGATGTGTATAATGTTTGCGCTGTGGCGCTACTTACAATGCAGATAACGCCCAAAGAATCTATCAAATTGGGCTCGCACAGGCTGATAGGCACGGTCATAGGCGGCGTTATCGGAACGGGTATGCTTTATTTGAGCATTGCGACGGGCATTCATTCTTATATTTTGACGGTTTTTGCCGTGGGACTAACTATTTTTATTTGCAATCTTATCAATATAAAGGGCGCGTCGGCTATATCCTCTTTGGTCGTAATGCTTATTTTGATAGTGCCTTTGGATATTGAGCCTACATATCTATACCCGATACAAAGAACGCTTGAGACGGCGATAGGAATTGTAATCGCTGTCGCGATAAATTATTCGTTCAAAAGCAAGCCCACAAGATTAAGCGCCGAAACGCCCCAAAGCGCTTCCAATAATTAAAAAAGTAAATATTTTTTAATTTTTTGAATAGATTATCTTAGCGAGAAAAAATCTCTTGAAGGTTTTTAATTTTGCCGATATATTTCTTTTACGCTGATAAAAAAAATTTTATTGGATAGTTTTACAAAAATAATAAACATTATAACTATCAAGATTATAGCAAGATATCAATACACGCTTGAAAATGTTGACAAAAAATCAAGCAATGTTTATGCTAACTTTGGGAAAAAATATTAATTAAAGGATAAAGTGGCTTGAATGTAATTTTTACTAAGTTTAAAGAAGTTTTATTTTCTGTTTTACCCATTTTTATTTTGGTATTGTTGCTTCACTTTACTACAATATCAACTTTGGACACAAAATTACTTATAAAATTTGTTATCGGCACGGTTTTGATATTAATAGGTCTTACTGTATTTTTAATAGGCGTGGATATCGGAATCGCGCCGCTTGGAAACCTTACGGGCAAATCCTTAGTAAAATCCAATAAGCTATGGCTGGCAATAGGCGCGGCGCTGCTTTTGGGCTTTTTGGTATCCATAGCCGAGCCGGGCTTGATAGTGTTTTCTAATCAAGTCGGATTGGTAACTTCGGGCAAGATACCAGGCATTTTAGTTTTGGTTGTTGTGTCTATTGGCTTCGCGCTTTTGATGTCGGTGGGGTTTGTAAGGGTTTTTTATAATATACCTTTGTATGTTTTATTTTTGATAGTATATGGAATTATTTTTGTTTTCGCGCTGTTTACCTCGCCCGAGTTTTTGGCTATAGCCTTTGACGCCTCAGGCTCAACCACGGGCGTTTTGGCTGTTCCCTTTGTGCTGGCGCTGTCCGTGGGTATATCTTCCTTAAAAAAGGACAGCAAGGCGTCTGAGAACGACAGCTTTGGATTGGTAGCGACCGCGGGAACGGGCGCCATTCTCGCTATAATGGTATTAAATATTTTTTATAGAAATACCCACTTTACGGGTAGTCTGGATTTGGACGGTCCTGGCTCGGGGTCTATAATAAAAGCTTTTACGGATATTCTATTGACTTATTTTAATCAAAGTATGCTGGCGATTTTGCCGTTGACAATTATCTTGATTATCCTTCAAATAGTTGTCTTTAAGCTTAGCAGAAAACAGTTTAGAAGAATGCTGACAGGGTTTATATTCGCTTTTTTGGGCTTGTTTATATTTTTGGTCGGCGTAAACGGCGGGTTTATGGAAGTAGGCGCGAGCATAGGCAATACTTTGGCGTTAAAAGAAAATAAGGCGTTTATAATAATCATAGGGCTATTTTTGGGCGTTGTTACTATTTTGGCTGAGCCCGCTGTTCATATTTTGACGCACCAAATAGAAGATGTAACGAGCGGTTATGTGTCCAGAAAGGCGGTTTTGATAGCGCTGTCAATCGGCGTGGGATTGGCTGTTATGTTGTCGGTTATTAGGGTTTTGGTGCCCCAAATTCAATTATGGCATTATCTGCTGCCCGGATATATAATTTGTTTGATATTGATGTTTTTCGTGCCCAAACTATTTATAGGAATGGCTTTTGACGCCGGCGTGGTCGCCACGGGGCCGATGACGGCGACATTTAGTCTGGCGTTTATACAGGGAGCGGCAAACGCTTTCGCCGAAGCCAATATTTTGACCGAAGGCTTTGGAATGATAGCGATGGTAGCGCTGTTTCCCATTTTGACATTAGAAATTTTGGGCTTAATGTTTAAGATTAAGTCAAAAGCTAAAGGAGTTCAAAAGACTGATGAATAAGATAATGAATTTGCCCAAATTTGTAATAATTTATATTATCGTCAATCACGGCAAGGGCAGCAAAGTTTTGCGCAAGGCGAAACAATACGGAATGCGCGGCGGCACGGTCTTTTTGGGCAGGGGGACCGTAAACAACGCTTTGTTAGAATTTTTGTCCTTATACGATGTAAGAAAAGAAATAATTTTGATGGGCGCGGATACCCAAACCGCCGAGAGCGCGCTGGAGGCTTTGAGCCAAAAATTCTGTTTTGACAAACCCAATCACGGAATAGCTTTTACTGTAAGCGCCTGCAATATCATAGGCTCAATCTGTTATCAAAGCGAAGAAAGCGAAAAAGTAAAAGGAGCAAGCAATCCTATGTATCAACTTATTACTACCATAGTCAACAAAGGAAAAGCCGAAGAAGTAATTGACGCAGCGAGCGCCGCCGGGGCAAAGGGCGGGACGATTTTGAACGCGCGCGGTTCGGGCATACACGAAACAGCCAAAGTATTTAATATTGAGATAGAGCCCGAAAAAGAAACCGTTTTGGTGCTGTGTAAAGCCGAGATTACCAAGGGCATAGTAGAAGCTATTTATAAAAACCTTGAGCTTGATAAGCCCGGCAACGGCATAATCTTTGTGCAAGATGTCAACGCCGCCTACGGAATCTATGAGGATTAACGGTATATTTTTGGGGCGTAGGCTTTTTTATTAACAACTATTCAACCATTGAAATATGCTAACAAAGATAGGGAACTTTGTTGTTCTCTATCTTTATTTATAAAAAAAGCCTTAATTATTATAAAACATAAAACTAACCTTATTTTTTGGATAAAATAAAATTATATTGGTTTTTTTAGCGCGTTTTGGCTAAAATCTCGCGAAAAACACAACACTATAAATGAAAATATTTTTTAAATAAACATTGTAAAAATGTTTGATATTGCTAGGTAAAAATGCTATTATATTAAGCACATAAACTACTTATGAGTTTATTGCAACAACAGACCTATCAGGTATTAATTTCTGAAAAATGGCCATACGGACAGCCAAGGTCAAAGCCGAAATCGGCAACTTTTGTTGCCTTATTAATTATGAATAATAAGCTTGTGCAAAAAAAGACACAACTTGAAAATTAATAAGAGTATTAAAAGTGTGATTGCTAAATAGACTCTATGAAAAAGATATATAAGAAAAACTATATATATTGAAATTCTCAGGTTGTAGATCTGAGAATTTTTGTTATGGAGAAAAAATGATTCAAAGAAGACAAAAGCGCGCGCCTATCGTGGAAGCGCTAGAAGAATTTAAAAGAGCTAGAATAATGCCGTTTGATGTGCCCGGTCACAAAAGAGGTAAGGGCAATAGCGAATTGACCGACTTTTTGGGCGAAAGGTGCGTGAGCGTGGACGCCAATTCCCAAAAATGCCTAGACAATCTAGGGCATCCTGTTTCGGTTATAAAAGAAGCCGAGGAGATAGCCGCCGAGGCTTTTGGCGCTAACCACGCTTTTTTGATTGTCAACGGCACTTCTTCCGCCGTTCAGGCGATGATATTGTCCGTTTGCAAAAAAGACGACAAGATAATTTTGCCGCGCAATGTCCATCGCAGCGCGATCAACGCTTTGGTTTTGTGCGGCGCCGTGCCTATTTATGTGAACCCGCAGCTTAACCAGCAGCTAGGCATATCTTTGGGGATGAGCATGGCGGATTTTGAAAAAGCGATTATTGAAAACCCCGACGCTAAAGCGGTTTTTGTTAATAATCCCACTTATTACGGCATTTGTTCCAACCTAAAAGCCATTACGGATTTGGCGCACAAATACGGAATGAAAGTGCTGGTGGACGAGGCGCACGGAACGCATTTTTATTTTCATAACAGCTTGCCCCTGTCCGCTATGGAAGTAGGCGCGGATATGGCGGCGGTGAGCATGCACAAGTCGGGCGGGTCATTAACCCAAAGCTCGCTGCTTCTTACCGGCGAAAACATCAACCACGATTATGTAAGACAGATTATCAACCTTACCCAGACTACGAGCGCTTCATATATATTAATGAGCAGCCTTGATTTGTCAAGGCGCAATCTCGCTTTGCACGGCGAGAGCATTTTCGCGCGCGTTATTGAGCAGGCTGAGTATGCCCGAGAAGAAATCAATCATATAGGCGATTATTACGCTTACTCAAAAGAGCTTGTCAACGGCGATACCATTTATGATTTTGATATCACCAAGCTTTCGGTCAACACTCTTAATATAGGACTTGCCGGAATAGAAGTTTATGATATTTTGAGAGACGAGTATGACATTCAGGTTGAGTTTGGGGATCTTGGCAACTTTTTGGCTTACATCTCGGTAGGCGACAGAGACCGA
>DUVY01000018.1 GCA_012840805.1 Clostridiales bacterium
GCGTGCCGCCGTTGCGGGTGAGCGCCGTGCGCACGTCGGCGGCGGCGCGGTTTTTGTTGTCGGTTAAGGTATCTACTATAACCACCGCTCCGTTGACGCCGTAGCCTTCGTATGTTATTTCCTCATAGTTGACGCTGCCAAGCTCGCCTGCGGCTTTTTTGATACTGCGCGTTATATTGTCGTTGGGGATATTGTTGGCGCGCGCTTTGGCTATTAAATCCCTTAACTTAGGATTGTTGGCAGGGTCCGAACCACCCAATTTTACCGCGACCGCTATCTCTCGGCCGATTTTGGTAAAGATTTTGGCTCTTTGGGCGTCGGTTTTTTCCTTTTTGTGCTTTATGTTTGACCATTTGCTATGACCTGCCATGACAAATAACTCCTTATTAATATTTTTTGATTTTAAAGTTGAGATTACATTTAAATTAAGTAATCTATTAAATAAATGATGATTTGATTTTATATTATACAATATATTTTATTCAAAAATCAAGGCAACATATTTAGTATAACATAATAACCAATAAGAGCCTATAAATTTTCTTAATTATAAATATTAGAAAAAACGCTTAGGGTTAGTTGCGCATAAAATAATCCCTTCAAGAACAATCGGACGGGATTAGCCATAACTATACATCTTATAAAGAGCCAAATAGATTATTTTATTAGTTTTTTAAACTTTCAATAAAAGATTCTACTTCATATAATCTTGGTAGCGAAGGTATCGCTCCAGGTTTTGTAACAGTCAACGCTCCTACGGCATTGGCAAATTTTACTGCCTCTTGGATAGATTTGCCTTCAACAATTTTTTAAAAATTTATTTATATTGATTGTATTAGTATTTAATATTTTTTTAATATCTTTTATAGATACGCTTATTGTTATATTATAAACTTTTTAGGTAAAAAATCAAAATGCCCGCGCTGATGGCGGCGTTTAGCGATTCAATGTTTTGCATCGGGATTGACAAAAAATTGTCGCATTTGTCTTTGACCGTTTGGCTAAGCCCGTTGGCTTCGCTGCCTATCGCGAGCGCAAAATTAGTTTTTTGGGTATATTTTAGATAATTCTCCCCCCGCATATCCGCGCCCAAAATCTTACAATTTTTCGCTATTATATCCAAAAAACCGTAATCAATTTCATAGACATTGACAAAAAATATGCCGCCCATAGCGCTTCTTACGGCTTTGGGGTTGTAGGCGTCCGCGCAATTTAGCAAGTATATATCTTTTATGCCCGCCGCCGCCGCTGTTCTTATAATCGTTCCCAAATTGCCCGCGTCGCTTATATTGTCCAAAATCAAACAATCTTTTAGGGGAGCTTGAGGGGCGCGAGGCTGGTAATACACAGCCGCCAAAACGCCTTGCGGGCTCACCGTTTGGCTGGCGTATTCAAAGATATCGTCGTCCAAAATAACCGTTTTTTCGGCATACGGCAAAAATCTTTGGTATTCTTGGGCTTTGGAAGAAGAAAGAGCCAAAATATTAATTTTAAAGCCCGCTCTTATACAGTCATCTATCGTCTTATGCCCTTCAGCCAAAAAAAGCCCGTATTGTTTTCTGTATTTTTTGTTGTCTAACTTTCTAAGCAATTTGACGGTTTGGTTAGAACGAGATTTGATTTTTTCCATAATAAAAAATCAGCCCATAATTAATGGGCTTTAGGTTAATATTTTTTATTTTATCGCCGCTTTCGCTTTTTCGGCTAGCGCGGCAAACGCAGTGGCGTCATTGACCGCCAAATCCGCTAACATCTTGCGGTTGAGGTTAATGCCCGCGCTCTTTAGACCGTGCATAAAACGGCTATAGCTTAGACCGTTGCTTCTTGCCGCCGCGTTGATGCGCGCGATCCACAACTTTCTAAAATCTCTCTTTCTTAATCTTCTGCCTATATAGGCATACATTAAGGATTTCATAACGGCTTGCTTTGCCGTTTTATATAATTTTGACTTGCCGCCAAAATAGCCTTTGGCTAATTTTAATACTTTTCTGCGTTTTTTAGCCGCGTTGACCGCTCTTTTTATTCTCATAATTTAGCGCCTCCTTAACCTTGTATCATCTTTTTAATTGTGCTTGATTGCGTTTCGCTAACATACGCGGTTTGACGCAAGTTTCTTATAGTCTTGCGGCGTTTTTTGGTTAGAATATGGTTTTTGCCTTGCTGACCTCTTTTCAGCTTGCCGCCGCCTGTTACTCTAAAGCGCTTTTTGGCGCCTGTATGACTTTTCATTTTGGGCATGGTTATTGGTCCTCCGTAAAAATTACTTTGCTGCTTTGATTGGCGAGAGCATCATTAAAATGCTTCTGCCTTCTTTGTGCGCGTTTTTGTCCACAACGGCAATATCTTTTAGTAATTCATAAAATCTTTCCATTACATCTATGCCGTGGTTAGAAAACGCTTGCTGGCGTCCTCTCATCCTTATTGACACTTTGACCTTGTCGCCGTTTTTCAAAAACTTTGCCGCTTGGCGAGCTTTGGTTTCTAGGTCGTGTTTGTCAATGGTCATGGACAGCCATATTTCTTTTAGTTCGCTAGTCTTTTGGTTTTTTTTCGCATCCTTTTCCCTCTTAGCCGCGTCAAATCTATACTTGCCATAATCCATTATCTTACAAACAGGCGGATTGGCGTTGGGCGATACCTTCACCAAATCAAGATTTTTTTGGTCAGCCAGTTTTATGGCTTCTTGCGGCGGCATTATGCCGAGCTGCTTTCCGTCAACATCGATAACTCTAACTTCTCGATCGCGGATTCTGTCATTGACTTCTAAATCTTTAAAAATACCCAACCTCCATATATATAAAAAATTATAAATAGAGCAGGCAAAAATTACCTGCTCTCGTTAGTCAAATCAAACAAATTATTGACTCGGTTCGAGTAAACCCAACCGGTGAGAAGAGATAACTTCTGCTTAGCACTTGTCTATTCTATAAAAAATAGCTGTATTTGTCAACAGTTTTTTAGAAATTGTTTTTCTTTGTAATACCTCTCTTTGAGTTCGCTGTATTTGGACATAAGCATAAGCAAGTATCTTTGCCGCGACACAAAATCCATTTTTTCGTATTTTTCTTGGTCAATCAAACTTTTTACAGGGTTTATTATATCCTCGTTTTTATCCAAAATTTCGCACACTTTTTTATACAATATTTCGTCCGAGTTGTTGACGCTGTTTATAGTAGCTTTGATTTCTCGGGTGTGTTTGTTTTTGTAAAACTCATCAATCAGTTGGGAGGGTTTGCCTTCTTCTAGCGCCTTTTGACGCGCTAATTCGCGCTCTTGTTTTACTGCCGTCCAATAACCGCTCTTTAACCGCGCTTTCGCGCCCGCCGCAAGCTTTCTTAATTCGCCTTTTTCTTTTTTTCCTCTCATAAATTCACGCCCCTTTATTAATAATATAAAAGACCAATATCTCCCTTTGTAGATCTTGGTCTTTTGTAAAAAACTATTTTTTTAAAAAAAGAAAACTATTTAATTTTTTGGACTATTATTTATCTTGATCTTGCCTTACGCTTCTTGGCCGCTTCTTTTTTCTTCTTGCGGCGAACGCTTGGTTTTTCATAGTGTTCTTTGCGCCGAAGGTCGCTGATGATATTGTCTTTTTGACATTTTCTTTTCCATCGTTTGATAGCGTCATCAATAGTCTCTTTCTCGGTGACTTTGACAGTTGACATATATTCTTTCTCGACCTCCTTTCCGCAAACGGTAAAATTTTCTCCCTAAAACAAATATATCTTTGAGTCGGGAGAAGTCTTTTTTTTATTTTATAATATCTCAATTAAATAGTCAAACAAATCTAAATATCTTTATATATTTATTGTGTAAAATCAGGCCAGCCCAAACTCTGTCCGCCCATAATATGAATATGCAGATGAAAAACGGTCTGACCGGCGCTTTCGCCTTGATTGATTGTAAGCCTGTATCCGTCATTTAGACCCAATTCGTCTTTTAGGGCGGCAATCTTGGACAGGATATAGCCTATGTCCGCCTGGTCTTGAGAACTCATTTGCTCCAAAAAACCGTAATGGCTCTTAGGGAC
Source organism: Clostridiales bacterium (assembly GCA_012840805.1). Classification (GTDB taxonomy): domain Bacteria; phylum Bacillota; class Clostridia; order Christensenellales; family DUVY01; genus DUVY01. Next base: position 4,034 of record DUVY01000018.1, read on the forward strand.
AGCCAATAAATGAATCTTAGCCTTGGGCGAGATGTCTTTAAAAATTAACATTTTGTCGTCTTCGTATAATTTTTGGGAGGGTATTTCGCCTTTTATAATTTTGCAAAAGATACAATCCATATTTTCGCTCCTTATCGTTATTATATTTTTAATTATACCAAATTCCCATATTATACCAAAATACCCAATACTCCGTCTCGGAATCTTTCGCCTATCTTAATTTTTATTAATTCGCCCATTGGGGCGTCTTTGGGCAAATACGCCTTGATATAGTTTTGGGTATGTCCGCTTATATAACCGTCTTCAGCCTGTTCGGTGATTACCTCGGCTGTTTTTCCTTGTTCGCTTTGTAAAAATCTCGCGAACAACTTCTCCCGCAAGTTTTCTAAGTCGCGGACTCGGGCGCGCTTGGTCGCCTTGTCTATTTGGGGCATTTTGGCGGCGCGGGTGTTTGGCCTTATTGAATAAGGAAAGATATGCATAAAGCTAAGTCCCGCTTTTTCAAGCGTGTCCAATGTTTCTTGATGGTCTTGGTCGGTCTCTTGCGGAAAGCCCGCTATAATGTCCGAGGTAATAGCCGCTCGCGGATAGCGCTGTCTTATTAAGTTGCAGGCGTCTATTATGTCTTGTTTTGTGTAATGCCTGTTCATATTTTTTAGAACTTGGTTACTGCCGCTTTGGATAGACAGGTGAAAATGCGGGCAAAAATTGCCTTCTTTCATAGCGTCTATCAATTCTTGGGAGACCGCCTTGACGCCCAAAGAACTTATTCTTATTCTCGGACCAAGTTTGCCCGTTCGCCTTACAAGGTCAATAAAATTAAGCCCGTTATAGCGGTAATCCGACAAATCTATGCCGCCTAAGACTATTTCTTTTGCCCCGCAGTCCAATATTTCTTTTGTTATGCTGTCTATATCTCTTGAGCGGCTTCGCCCTCGCAAAAGCGGCACTATGCAATACGAGCAAAATTTATCGCAACCGTCTTGGACTTTGATATAATTGCGGGTTCGGTTTTGGCGGGTCGGTCGGTCTTCGTATTGCGTGTCGATGTATATGTCCGAAAACTTACGCTCGCCGTTTAGGTATCTTTGGACGATATCTACCTTGCCGCCTAAGCCGCCTATCGCCGCCACATTGGGAATTTCCAAAAAGCGTTTAGCCGAATTTTGCGCGGCGCAACCCAAAATAATGACATCGGAATACGGCGACACGGTATTGACCCGCCTTGCCATTTGGCGCGATTTGCGCTCGGCTTCGGCGGTAACCGCGCAAGTGTTGATGACATACAAGTCCGCCTTTTCAAACAAATCGACCACCTCATAGCCGTTTTCTATCAGCAGTTTGGCGACCGCGCCCGATTCGTATTGATTGGTCTTGCAGCCTAATGTATATACTACGGCTTTCATTGCTCTCCTTTTTTTAGTTGGTCAAATTGATACATAACAATAGAAACTACGCTTATCGCCGCCGTCTCAGTCCGCAAAATCCTAGCGCCCAAAGTGACTGTTTGGGCGTTTTGCTCTTTGGCTTGGTTGACTTCTTCTTGGCTAAACCCGCCCTCCGAGCCGATTATTATGGCTATCATTTTTGGGTAGGTCGCGGCTTTGAGGGCGGTTTTTATGTCTGTTTGGTCTTCCAATTCATACGGCATTAAGATATAATCATAGTCTTTTAAGCGAGGCAAGATATCCGAAAACTTACTCGTATTTTCTATCTCGGGGACTATCGCCCTGCCGCATTGCTTGGCGGCCTCTTGCGCGATTTTTCGCAATCTTTCGGTTTTGACGCTGGACTCTTTGGTCTGGGTAAATTGCGATAAAAACGGGACTATGCTTTTAATTCCCAGTTCAACGCATTTTTGTGTTATCAATTCTATCTTGTCGCCCTTAGGCGCTGCCTGAAACAGCGTGACATCTATATCGGTTTCGTTGTTGTTTTTTTGGCGAGATAGCCTTTTTAGGATGGCGTGGTTTTTTTTGATTTCTATTATCTCGCAAATATTGTCATAGCCGTCGTTAAAGCAAACGATTACTTGCTCGCCTATTTGGGCTCTTGTGACATTGACAAGATGATGATGTTCTTGACCCTGTAATAGAATGGTATCGTCGTCGGTATATTGAATAAAAAACCTTTTTGACATAACTTATCCTTTTTTGTAAATAAGGCAACGCCAGTTATCCATTGATATTTGATTGATAAGCTCAAAGCCGTCAAAAGCCTTTTCTAAATCCGATAATCTTTGGTCTATAATTCCGCTCAAAACCAATATCCCGCCGCTTATTAATCTGTCAAATAGCAAATCTTTTAGGCTTATCAAAACATCGGCCGTGATATTGGCGAAGATAACATCAGCTATTATGCTGACCTTGCCCAAAGTCCCCAAAATTATTTGGGCTTTTGGGGTCATATTATTGTGTTTTAGATTTTCTTGGGCGATTTTGGTCGCGGACTGGTCGTTATCTAGCATTATTGCTTTTTTGGCGCCCAGCTTTAGCGCGCTAATCCCCAGTATGCCGCTGCCGCAACCTAAGTCTATCACTGTTTTGTCTTTCAAATCCAATTCTTGCATAGCGTCTAGACACATTTTGGTCGTTGGATGCGCGCCCGTGCCAAACGCCATTGACGGATTGACATAAACAATAGGCTTGTCGGTCTTAAAGTCGTCAAGCCACGGGGGAACTATAACGAGTTTTTTTAGCTCTATGGGCGCGAAAAATTTTTTCCATTCGTTAAGATACTCGCTGTCATCTTTTATGGCTGTTTGAGTAGAATACTCAAAGTCGTCGTTAATGTTTTTTAGGCGTTTTAATTCGTCCAAATAAGGCTCTAGGTCGCTGTCGGGGTAAAAATACGCCCTTATATATACTTGATGGTCAGATTTTTTCGCCAAATTCTCATCGGCATAATCCCAAAGCCCTAACTTTGCTAAGTCTATAAAGTCTTCAAAGTCCCATATAGCGACGCCGCCGTAATTGTTTTCGCTCAAAACCGCCGCCACAATATCGGCGTATTTATGGGTTGTGATAACTGTTAATTCTTTATATCGCATTTTTCTTAATTATCTTACCACAAAAGATTAAAAAAATATATAAAAAACCAAAAGATTAAAGGGTATATAAAATATCGCAATAGGATGAATTATCTAATAAAAGTTTTACATCTTTTTGAAAAAAATCAATAAGTCCGTTATTATGCAAAAATTATAAAAAAATTATTAACCTTCTTTTTTTATACCTAATTTTATTGCTAAAAATATGGCTACTTCTAAGATGAAAAACCAAATACTAGTAAATATAATTTTAAGGTAGTATCCTTTAATTATATCTGTTGTCTCTGCTATTTCGCTAAAATCTGCTATTTTGTTAAAAGTTGTAATTAATACGATTGTTTCATAATTATAAAAAATACCAAATAACACGGCTAAAATAATTGATAAAATCAAAAATAAAGCGTTTTTCATTTTATTTTTTCCTTTTAAAAATCAATATTAATTATTTTTCGCTTTTTTTGTTGAGTTTTTTGACGCTTAAAAAAAATCAATAATAGTAAAAATCAATTAAGATAGTCTTTGGCTTTTTCGTATTGGGCGCTGTTGATGCTCTTGTGTAGATTTTTGATAAGTTCTTTTTGGTCGCCTTTTAGGTTTTTGGGCAATTCTACTATCACTTTAAGATACAAATCGCCGTAGCCCTCGCGCCTTAGCATTTTCATACCTTCGCCCCGCATCTTAAACACCGTATTGGTTTGGGTGCCTTCGGGAATTGTCAAGGTGACATCGCCTTTTAGCGTCTTGATTTTGATTTTGTCGCCCAAAATGGCTTGGGTAAACGCTATGGGGATATCGGCGTAAAGGTCATAGCCCTTTCTTGAAAAAAGCTTGTGCGGCAATACGCTAACGGCTATCACGAGATTGCCTCTTAGGGTTGTGTCCGCCGAGCCGTTGCCCTCGCCTTGCACCGTCATAATTTGACCGTTGTCTATGCCCGCGGGGATATTGATTTTGATCGCGCGGTTTTTCTTGATTGTGCCTTTGCCGCGACACTCGTTACAGGTTTGTTTGATTTTTTTGCCCGTGCCCGAACAAGTAGCGCAAGTTCGGGTATTGACCATCCGCCCAAACAGCGTGTTTTGGGCATATTGGACTCTGCCCGAGCCTTTGCATTCGGGACAGGTCGTATATTCCGTTCCGTTTTTTGCGCCCGTGCCCTTGCAGTCTTCGCAACGCTCGGTGCGCGGAATGGTAATATCCTTGCTTACGCCAAAGAAAGCTTCCTCAAAGGTCAATGTAATGCTTATGGATATATCAGAGGGGCGTTTTTTGGGACGCTCAAAAGAATCCCCGCCCGAGAACATATTGATTATATCCTCAAAAAAACCGCCTCCGCCCGAAAAGCTAGTGGAAAACCCGCCGAAGTTGCCAAAGTCAAAGCCGCCCGCGCCGGGGTCGGCCGTGCCAAATCTATCGTAGTTGGCGCGCTTTTGGGGGTCGCTTAGCGCCTCGTAAGCTTCATTGACTTCCTTGAACTTTTCGGCAGCCTGTTTATCACCCGGGTTTAAGTCCGGGTGATATTTTTTGGCTAGCTTTCGGTAGGCTGATTTTATCTCGCTTTCGGTAGCGTTTTTGGATACGCCTAGTATGTCGTAATATGATTTTGCCATTTAACGCTCTTTGTTGATATTTTTTACGCGTCTTGACCGGGCGCGTCTTGGATATCGTCGGGATTGACTCCCTCGCCGCTTGAGGCATTCGCTCCGGCTTGTTGGTAAAACTTGGTAAAGATCTCCGAGGTGTGTTTTTGGGTTTCGTCCAAAGCCGCTTGGATTGTGTCTTTGTTGTCGCTCTTTAGGGCTTCTTTTAGATCTTCGGCGGCTTTTGTAAGTCTTTGTTTTTCGTCTTCGCTTATCTTATCGCCGTTTTCCTTAACAAACTTTTCTATGCCAAAAACAACGGTATCGGCCTGGTTTTTTAGCTCGACCAATTCTTTGCGCTTTTTGTCTTCTTCTTCGTATTTTTTGGCGTCTTCTACGGCTTTGTTGATTTCTTCTTCGGACAGGTTGGAAGAAGCCGTAATCGAGATTGACTGCTCTTTGCCCGTGCCTTTGTCTTTGGCGGTAACATGCACGATACCGTTGGCGTCTATATCAAATGTAACTTCTATTTGGGGCACGCCTCTAGGCGCGGGCGGAATGCCCGTAAGCTCAAACCTGCCCAATGTCTTGTTATGGGCGGCTATATCTCTTTCGCCCTGCAAAACATGAATATCAACCGAGGGCTGATTGTCCGTGGCTGTGGAAAATATCTGGGACTTGCGGGCCGGGATAGTGGTGTTTCTCTCTATTATCCTGGTGAATATTCCGCCCATAGTCTCAATACCCAATGAAAGCGGGGTAACATCCAGCAATAAAACATCCTTAACCTCGCCCGCCAATACGCCCGCTTGGATAGCCGCGCCCAACGCCACGCATTCGTCGGGGTTGATGCCCTTAAAAGGCTCTTTGCCCGTAAACTTCTTGACGGTTTCTATTACCGCGGGAATGCGGGTGGAACCGCCTACCAATATAACCTTTTCTATCTCGCTGATAGAAATGCCTGAGTCTTCAATCGCTCTTTTCATAGCCGCTAGAGTCTTTTCGGTCAAGTGTGCGGTCATCTGCTCAAACTTAGCCCGGGTAAGCTCGTAGTCTATATGCTTAGGGCCGTTGCTGTCTGCCGTGATAAAGGGCAGGCTGATATTGGTCTTTAGAACGCTGCTTAGCTCTATCTTGGCTTTTTCGGCGGCGTCTTTTAGTCTTTGCATAACCATACGGTCTTGACCTAAGTCAATGCCGTTTTCTTTCTTGAATGTGTCAACTATCCATTTGATAATCTCGTTGTCATAGTCGTCGCCGCCTAGCTTGTTGTCGCCGGCGGTCGCCAAAACCTCAAACACGCCGTCGCCTATTTCTAATATGGACACGTCAAATGTTCCGCCGCCTAGGTCATAGACCAATATCTTGGCGTTTTTTTCTTTGGCTTTGTCCAGCCCGTAAGCGAGCGATGCCGCCGTTGGCTCGTTGATTATTCTCAAAACTTCCAATCCCGCGATTCTGCCGGCGTCCTTGGTAGCTTGACGCTGCGAGTCCGAAAAATACGCGGGAACGGTAATAACCGCTTGGGTTACTTTGGCGCCCAAATAGCTTTCGGCGTCGTTCTTTAATTTTTGCAAGATCATCGCCGAAATCTCGGGGGGCGTAAGTTCTTTGTCGTCTATTTTTACTTTTTTGTCCGATCCCATATCCCTTTTGATAGATTGTATAGTTCTATCGGGATTGGCTATCGCTTGTCTTTTGGCTATCTGACCTACCAATCTTTCGCCGTCTTTGGAAAAACCCACTACCGACGGCGTGGTTCTTGAGCCTTCCGAATTAGGAATAACGGTCGGCTCGCCGCCTTCCATAACGGCGACGCAAGAGTTGGTAGTTCCGAGGTCAATTCCTATTACTTTTGCCATAAGTCATTTATCTCCTTTTTTAGCTTCAAAAATTTTTATATATTTACTCGGCTACTTTGACGCTTGCGTAACGCAATATCTTTTCGCCCAAACGATATCCTTTTTGTATAACCTCAACGACCGCGCCCGAGTTGGCGTCTTCGGTCTTGACGCTCTCTACGGCGCTGTGAAGATTAGGGTCAAATTCTTGCCCCAACGCCTCAATCTCTTCCACCTCAAAGTTTTTCAAAACATCTTGAATCTGGCGGTATATCATCTGAACGCCGCTAGCTGTGACTTGGTCTTTTATCATACTCAAAGCGTGCTCTATAACATCTAAGATTTTGATAACCTCTATAATAACCTCGTAGCGCCCTTCGGCTTGGGCTGAGTTGACGCTTTTGGCGTTCCTTTTGCGAAAATTGTCAAATTCGGCTTGAAGATTGACCAATCTTTGCGCCAGCGCCTCGGCTTTAGCCCGCTCTCTTTGGGCTTGTTCTTGCGCTTGGATAATCTGGTCGTTTAGGCTTTGCATATGGTCGTTAAATGCCTTGATAGCCGCAAGCTGCTCTTCGCTCATTTGGGGCTCTTGGTCGTCTTGTTCGGATTGATTGTCTCTGGCTTGCTCGGTCTGACCGTTATTAGCTTGCTTGGTCTTGCTGTCTTGCCCTAATTGGTCTTGATTGTCGGTTTCTTGGCTTTGGGCGATAGAATCCGCGCAATCGGGCTCGTCGCAATCCGGACAGCCGCATACTTCTTGGCAGCAATCTTCCAAATTCATTTTTAGGTCGTCATTTTTTGTCATTTAATCCTCCAAAGTTAGATGAAGCGGTTTTTTCCCGCTTATTAGTTTTATTTTTGCTTTTCGTCTATAAAAATATTAATTCGGTTTTGGATACTGTCGTTGATTGTTTTGCCAATATAATCAAGAACGGACACGACTTTGGAATAGTCCATTCTGATAGGACCGACCACGCCCGCTTGACCGATGTTTTTGCCGTTGACTATGTAATTGGCGGTTACAATCGCGCATTCTGGCAAGGATTGATATCTTTCGTCTTTGCCGATTCGGATGTTAAGCTCCACATTGTCCGTGGTCTTTAAAGCCGGAAGAAGCTGTTCTTTGGCTTCAAGCATCGCTATGATTGACTTTGCCTGCTGGACATTGCTATATTCGGGCTGCTCCAAAAGCTTGGACGCACCCTCCAAAACAAAATCTTCCACGCCTACTCTCTCGTAATATTTTTTGATTATGTCTATTATGGCGTCAAAAATTTTTTGATAGCCTTTTAGGGCGGTGTTGATTATCTTGTTGGGTTTCATTACTTGGGCAATCTTTTTGCCCCCGAATACTTGCAAAGACAGCTTGCTAACAGCGTCAAAATAACTGTCGTCCATCTCTTCTTCTAGGTTAACTATGGCGTCTTTTAACACGCCTAGGTTGGTAACGACTATGACCAAAGCCGTCTTGGATTGAAGTTTTACTATCTTGATGTTCTCAATAACCGCTTCGGATATATCGTTGACAAAAGCCAAAGATGTATAATTGGTAACTTCGCTTATTACCTTGGCGGTCTTTTTTAAAACATCTTTGAGTTGAAGCATTTGCTGATTAAAATGGCTTTTTATCAAATTAAGCTCGGCTTTGGATAATTTTTTGCGGGGCATAAGTTTTTCCACATACAGCTTATAGGCTTCCTTGGTGGGAATTCGACCCGAGGATGTATGCGGTTGATATAGATAGCCCATCTCTTCCAACGCCGCTAGCTCGTTGCGGATGGTAGCCGAACTAATCTCAGGCAAATGCCGGTCTTTGATATCCGAGCTGGATATAGGCTCCGCCTGATTGATATAATCCTCTACTATTGATTTTAAAATCTTTGCTTTTCGGGCTGTTAGGCTGGACATTGTTATTCTTTTTATTAATTATACACATATTAGCACTCGTTTATACCGATTATTAGCAATCAAAGCCAAAGAGTGCTAAGAACAATACTAGCACTATAATGATCATTTGTCAATGAAAAAATAAAAGAATTTTTGCGAAAAACTTACGCAAAAAAAATTTGTTTTTAAAAAATATCTTTTATGTGATATAATAGTAAAGATATATTTTGCCAAAAAATAAATTATAGGGAGGGAAATTATGAAGCTAGCTGAAAAGGTCGCTATAGTAACGGGCGCGGCTTCGGGCATAGGCAAGGCTATAGCTCTGCTATTTGCAAAAGAGGGCGCGAAGGTTATCGTGTCCGACATTAACATTGACGAGGCCGAAAAGGTCGCGGAGCAAATCCGTTCGCAAGGCGGTCAGGCGGAGGCAATAAGGACGGATGTCTCCCAAGAAGAGGACATTTCCAGCCTGGTTGATTTGGCGCTCAAAATTTATAAGACGGTGGATATTTTGGTCAACAACGCAGGCATTATGGATAATTTTGAGCCCGCCGCCGACATTACCGACGAGCAATGGGAAAAAATATTCGCTGTCAATACGACTTCGGTTATGAGAACGACTAGAAAGGTGTTGCCGATATTTTTGGAGGCCTCAAAAGGCGTTATTGTTAATATAGCCTCTATTGGCGGATTATGCGGCAAGGTCGCGGGGACTTCTTATACCGCGAGCAAATACGCTGTAATCGGGTTTACCAAAAGCACCGCGTTTATGTATGCTAACAAGGGCATAAGATGCAACGCGATAGCGCCCGGCGCGGTTAAGACCAATATTCAATCCATGATGACCAATATAAACCAATTTGGCGCTTCGCGCACCCAGCCCGCGATGCAAACCAATCCGCGCTTTGGCGACCCGATGGAAATCGCACAAGTCACTTTGTTCTTGGCGTCCGACGACTCTAGCTTTGTAAACGGAACGGTTTTGGTCGCCGACTCGGGCTGGACGGCGTAAAAAAGCGGTAATAGCCGCCATAGCGAAAAATAATAAACCAATAATTAAAGTTGCCGCAATAAAACAGCCGTCCGTTAAATCGGGCGGCTGTAATATTGTAGGCGGTTATTATTTTTAAAACATTAAAAATAAACATAAAAAAATTCAAAAATTAGAATTAAAAAAACATCAAAAATTTTGTGTAGAATATAAAAAAATCATAAAACAGCTATTTCCTTTTTTTACTTTTGGAATTTACAGCAATATTTACTTGGCTTTACAATCTGGGCAATAGCCGTAAATATCCAATCTATGCTCGGTTATCTCAAAATTTTTGGGCGACAAATGTTTTTCTATATTGTCAAGCGGGCAAAAGTCAACGGGTTGCATTTTCTTGCAACTTAGGCACATCAAATAGTGTATATGGCGCTTTTTTAACTCGTATAGCGTTCGGTCGCTGTTCTCAAAATTTAGCGAACGGATTAATTCGCTGTTTTTTAGCGCGTCCAATGTTCTATAAACTGTGGAAAGGTTAATCGCTTTGCCGCTTTTTAGACAATGCTGATAGATATCTTCCGCAGAAAGCGGTTGCGAAGTCTGCTGAAAGATTTTTAGGATTTGGCATCTATGTTTGGTGGGTTTAAGACCCTTATCAATAAGCTTTTGTTTGCATTCTTTCATAGCGTTTTCCTATTGGTTTTTGGTTTTTAATTTTTTTGCTTTTTTGTATATGGTTTTTATAAGCAAGACAGCCAAAAAGCTGAATACGCCTATCAGCGCTATGATTGAGCCGGGCTTGAAGCCTTGATAAAAAGACAAAAACAACCCGATTATAGTTGAAGCCACCGCAAATATTATAGCGTAAATAATTGTTTGAAGGTAGCTTTTGGATATTTGCATAGAACAAGCCACAGGCAAGACAATCAGCGACGAGACCAATAACGCGCCCACGATTTTTGCCGCGAGCGATATGGCGATTGCCGTAAGGATTGTGAATATTGTATTAACAACTTGGACTTTGACGCCCGAAAGACGCGCGCCTTGGGTGTCAAAGGCGATGTAAAATAATTCTTTGTATAGCAATATAAAAACGGTCAATACCAGCGCGCCCAGACCTACTATTAGATAGAGTTCTAAGTCCGTTATGGCTATTATGCTACCAAACAAAAAACTATCAAAACTAGCGGGCGTTTTGACATAATCGGACAGTATGCCCGCAAGCCCGATCCCTAACGACATTATTATCGCTATTGACATCTCGGAATATCGGGGCAACCTTTTTCTAATGCTTTCTATGCTCAAAGCCGCCGCCACGCATACTATCATAGCGCCTATTACGGGATTGATATTTAGTATCAAGCCCGCCGCCACTCCCGCCAATGAGGTGTGCGAAAGGGCGTCGCCTATCATAGAAAGGCGTTTTAGCACTATAATTACGCCTATGCAGGGAATTATTATGGCTACGATTATGCCCGCCAAAAAGGCTTTTCGCATAAAAATATACTCAAATATCTCCATTGCCGTCCTCTGTTTCGGTGTGTTTGTGTTTGTATTTTTGCTCAAGCAGCACTTGCTCTTTGGTAAGGTATAGCAAGCTGCCCGCGCCTAAGCACAAAATCCTAGAACAATACCGCGCGGCGCATTCTTGGTCGTGGGTTACTATCAATACGGTCTTGCCCTGTTGGGTTGTTTTATCTTTTAGGATTTGGTAAATATGCTCGGTGGTTTGGCTGTCAACGCCCGTGGTGGGCTCGTCCAATATGAGCAAATCGCAATTGCTTGCTAGCGCTTTGGCGAGCATAACGCGCTGTTTTTGCCCGCCCGAGAGTTTGCCGATAAGGCTATGGGCGTAGTCTTGCATACCTACGGCTTCAAGCGCTTGTAGAGCTTGTTGTTTTTTGTTCTTGAACGGGCTTCCATAAAGCCCTAAGCCGACTATTTCTATGACTTTGGCGGGGAAGTTAGAACAAAGGCTAATACTGTTTTGCGCCACATAGCCTATGCGGTTGTAGTCTTTGAAGCGCTTGATGTCTTGCCCAAACAGCTCTATACATCCTTGGTCGGCTTGCAATTGCCCCAGCAGGATTTTTAGCAAGGTGCTTTTGCCTGAGCCGTTGGACCCTAAGATAGCGACAAACTCGCCTTGACGCAAATAAAAATCAAGGCGTCTTAATACGGGATGCGTTCCGTAAGAAAAATAAAGATCGTTGACTTTGATGATGTCTTCCATTGTTTTTATCCGTTTTGCTTATTTAGCGCGTATTTTATCGCGTCAAGGTTATCTCTCATTATTTTAAAGTAATCATTGCCTTTTTTTAAGTCGTCTTGTGTCAGGCTTTCCAAAGGATTAAGGACTTTTATCTCAACTTGTGCGCCCTTGCTTGAGGCTTCCATAGCTAAGGTTTGGGCAAAATTTTGGCTCATTGGCTCGTAAAATATTACCTTGACATTATTGTTTTTTATAAAATCGGCGATTTCGGCAAATTTTTCGGCGCTTGGGTTGGTCTCGTGCGGGCTTCCTAGCGCCGTTTGGGTTAGGTTGTATTCTTTACATAGATAAGAAAAAGCATTTTTTGTTACCACTATATCGCGTCTTGAAAAATCCTCAAGCCCTGATTGAAATTGGTTGTCAAGCTCGTCGCAAAGTTCGGCGTAATAATTATAATTGGACTCGTATTTTTCCGAGTTGTCGGGGTCTATTTGGACAAAGGCGTCTTTTATATTTTCCAAAATAACTTTAGCGTTTTTGGGCGATAGCCAAATATGCGGGTCAACTGCTTCGTGGTCGTGTCCGTTATGTTCGCTGCGAGCTTGGTCGCCGCCCAAAACCTCTATGTCTTCAGAAACTTTGACTATCAGCAAATTGCTGTCTAAGGTTTTTACGACCTGTTCTGTCCAATGCTCCATCCCTAAGCCGTTGTAGATAAACATATCGGCTTTGTTGAGATTGACTATATCTTTGGGGCTGGGCGTCCACGAATGCGCGTCGGCGCCAGCGGGCATAATATTATAGACTTTGGCGCAATCTTGGGCGATCTTGGTCGCGAAGTCATAAAGCGTATAAAAGCTGGTATATACTTTCAGCCCTTGTTCTTGGTCTTTTGGCTCGCAGCCCGAAAAACCAAACATTAAAGAAAACATTAAGATAAAGCCGAATAAATACGCCGATAACTTTTTCATAGATTTTCCTTTTTGGGTCGCAAATGATTTGCATTTGCAACTAAGATAAGATAATTATATGCTTGCTGTCAAGCCTTTTAGCACATAAATTTTGGATTCTTATTGTTTATTGACTAAATTTTTTATTTTTAACGGTTTTGGAAATGTATTTTTTGTGAACATCTAAGGTTTTTGAGGCATATTGTTTATTATAGGCTAAAACTATAGCTTTACGAAAATCTTTCTGACACTATCTCCTCCAAATCATTAGATACAGGGCGGCGACCTTGCCGCCTTGTATTTTGCGGATTTAGCAATCTCAATATCGCCAATATTTATCTTAAATATTAAATATAAAGCTATCATTAATATCAAAAAATTTTATTTAATATAAGCTGGGTTTATTCAAAAAAACTTTAACGCGGGCGGATATATATCTTGCCATAATTTATAGACGCTAAATAACTTAAAAACAGTTGGCGTCTTGCTAATCTAATTAATGCGCCGATAATCTAGCTAATTTCAATATCAAAAGACGCGGCGGCGCGGGCTAGTTTTTCAAAGCATTCATGCCCGCCAAATCTTGCGTCGTTTTTGAAACTCCATTTTGAGCCAATATCTAGCTGCTTATAAAGGCTAATCCATTTGTTAAGCTCTTTTTGGTTGGGCATGTCGGTTTTTTGAATGCGTTTTTTTAGTTTTTTGAGGTTGGTAATTTGAGTTTTGAAATATTGGGACGCCGTTTGATAAATCTTTTGGTTTGTAGGCGGGATAATCTTTTTTTGGGACTTGTGCAAAGATTCGTAATTATTGATTAGATCTCGCATTTTTTGGTAGTTGTTGACGCCATAAACCACGGGATAGTCAGGCGGTTCGCAATAACCTAAATCAAGTATTTGGGCTACCGTATCCAAAACTTGTCGGTCTAGCTTTTTTAAGATGTTTTCAAAATAGGCGGTTTTTTCTTGCCCTAGGATTTTTTCCTTTTGGCTATCGTCCAAAACTATAAATTTTTCATAGGCACGCAAAACCTTGGCTTTGGGGCTGTCGGGTTTTATTGAGTCAATAGCTATTAGGGCGTTTGCCGCCCGCATGTATATGTTAAGCGCCCTATGGTAATAGGCGTCAATTTGCGTTTTGTAATAAGACGGGAAATTGTCTCGCTCGGCCTCTTGGGTTTGGTTGTATAAAATATCCCACGCCCTAAAGATATGGTCTATATTATCTATTATATAGCCGCTGTCGGCGTCTAGAGCGGGCTTTAGGTCTTGGGCTATCGCTTTTGCTTTATTAACTCCCTTATATAAATCATATAAAGTATTTTGGGCTTGGCGCAATTGTTGGGTGTTAATAAACGCTTGCAAGGACGGCGGCAGGCTGTTATACGATTTTAGCGCCGCTTGAATATATTTTTGGTCTGATTTTGTTATTTTGTTGAGTTTATTTATCTTGCTTTGGACGGCGGTTATTTTGGGGGAATAAACGGGCGCTCTCGCGTCAAAATCGTATTTGAAACCGCAAATATCTTGGTCGGCTTTTTGGCTTACTTTGGTTACGGCTGTGTTATAAATTAATGTATTGGCGTTTTTGTTTGTGTCGGGGGTTTTATCTTTTTTTGTTTTTTGTATGATGATGTTTTGCCATTTGGCGCCGTTCATATAGTCGGGAATAGAAAAAGACTGTATATCCAGCGCGGCTATAAAATTGGTTTTATAATCATCTCCTACTAAGATGTTTTGGAAAACATAACGCCTGTTTTTAGAAAATTTTAGCGTTATAATATTTTTTAGATATTTTTGATTAGCGGTTGAAAAAGGGATGTTTTCGATTGAGAAAATTACATCGTCTTGGGGGACAAAATAATTTTTTATAAAAGACGAAGTCAAAACGCATTGGTCGGTATCTATGGTCAAGTTATCCAAAGTATCAAAGCAATAATACCAATTGCCGTTGTTGGTATCGCACACAAGCCCGTTAAAATAGGCGTATTGGTCTATGCGTATTATATAGCCTAGACGGGCGTAAACGGGTTGAGAAAAAGACGGATAAATCTTGGATTGGCTTAGGCTTGCTTTTAGCGGTTGATTGTCTATCCCATACATCAAAAAGGCGTCTAAATCCGGGCTAATTATTTGGGAGGCGTCTTGCGGGGTTGTCTCTTGCGACAATTGATAACTATGATAAGACGGGATTTGGGGCGCAGTCGCCACGCAAATACAATCTTGGCGGGCATAAAAGCCGTCTATGCAATCGTCCCAAACAACGCAGTCGTCCAAAGTTACGCCGTTTTGGTAAAAATAACAATGCGGTTTTTGGGTAAGGCAAAAGATTTTTTTGCCCGCTTGATATGAGTTTTCTATATAAGCGTCTGTTTTTAGGTTTTGTCGGGCATAGTCAATGCCTTGATAAAGGCTAGCAAAGCTGTCTATAAGTTTTCCGTCATTGGAATAGATATTATAGATTTTGGGTCTTGAATCTTTTGGTTTGAAGGTAAAATCGCTGGGTTTTAGAAAGATATTTTGGTTTTGGGGGTCGCTTTGATTAACTGCGATATCCTTATTGGCGGGGCGGTAAGCTACGCTAAAGACCAAAAATATAAAAATCAATAAAAAACCATACAGCCTTTTCAACCGTCGCTCCTAAAATCTTTTTTGGGTGTTTATTAATTAATTTGGCTGTTTGGTTTTAAAAATATAAAGTCTAAAACTTTGTAAAAATAGGATATTAAACTTATTCTAAGATTTTTTTCAAGCTGTCTTGGACGCTTTTTTTGAAATCGTCTATAAAAGTTAGGATATAATCGACTATGTCCAAATTGTCGTCCAAAATCAAGGGCGTCAAATCCATAGCGAAATTAAGTTTTTGGAAGCGGTCTGGGGTATGGCTTTCAAAGAAAGTGGCGTTGGCAAGCCTTCTGCTCGGAACCGCCAAATCGTATCTTTTGCCGCCCGCAATCTGCGAGTCAAACGCGCCCAAAAGCTCCCGCTCCAGATCGGGATGGGCGCTACAATCTAGCAAAACCTTACGCTCGTCGTTAAGCCAATCAAGGCTTCGCCAAACTTCCACGCCCAAAAGTTTTTGGGGTCTTGTCGGCTTGTCCATCGTCCGTATCGCCTTGATAGTTTTGACCGCCACGCCCAAATGCGTAGGGTGCTTGTCGGCGGGGTTGTGCGTATAGACAATATGGGGTTTTGTGGAATTTAGTATTTTTAGATAGTCTTTTATTATTTCTGTATCTAGCGGGTCTTGGATTTGGCTGCTTGGATAGTTTAAAAGATATAGTTCTTGATACCTCCCGATATCCGCGGCTTGCTTTTGCTCGTTGGCGCGGATCTTGGTCATTTGCTCGGCGGTAAAGCCGCCGTATTCGCCGCTTATAGCGCCGCCCGCCCCGTCCGCCGTAATCACAGCGGCAAAGGCTTCTTTGGGGTTGTCGTAACACGCCGATATGCCGCTAAAAGCCAAAATCTCCGCATCGTCTGGATGGGCGGCTATCGCCAAATGCCCAACAGGCGCGGAAGGTCTTTTTTTGGGCAGGTATTTTTCTTGGTTGTTTTTCATAATTATTTAAAAATTTTAATCGGCTTGTCGCCAATAAATTTTATTTGGTAATCGTTACTTTTTGCAAGCCTCTAGGGGCGTCCGGGTTAAGCCCCCTGGCCAAACTCATAGCGCAAGCCCACATTTGCGCTACTACGACATTATAAAAAGGCGTTATATAGTCCGACCCTTGCAAGTCATAGACAATGCCGCCATCAGCGCCTATGGCTAGTTGTTTTTGGTTGGTAATAATCAAAACTTTCGCGCCGACGCCTAATAATTTTTCTTTTAGATCTTGCATGTCTTTTTGGCTGTTGCCCGCGGGCGCGATAAGGAGCGTAGTAGTGTTTTGGTCAACTATGGCAAACGGACCGTGATAAAAATCGCTGGCGGCGCAAGCGCGCGCGTTGATATATGTTGTCTCTTGGATCTTTAGTGCGGTCTCTAGCGCTATCGGGTAATTGGTTCCGCGTCCTAATACTATCAAAGAGTTAAGGTCTTTGTATTTTTGGGCAAGGTCTTGAATCTGGGGTTTTAGGTCAAAGATGTTTTGAAGATTGTCGCCGATTTGGGTCAATTCTTTTTGGACTTGGTCGTTTTGGCTGTGATACGCCGCCAAATACCCCAATAGGCACATTTGCGCCGTAAAAGTCTTGGTCGCCGCTACGCTTAGCTCTTTTTCGGCGTTGCAATAAAGGTGAAAGTCTGTCATCTTAGCCATTTTGGACTCTAGATTGTTGGTAACGCTCAAAGTTAGGGCGCCGCATTTTACGCCGTTCTCCAAAACCGCCGTAACATCCGCCGCCATTCCGCTTTGGGATACGCCTATCGCCAAACAAGACGACAAATCCAGCTCGGCGTTATACATAGTGTTGACGCCGGGCGCCGCCAAGCTGACGGGGATCTTAGCAAGACTCTCAAAAGCGTATTTGAAATAATTGGCGGCGTGGTTGCTGCTGCCGCGCGCGGCGATAACGACATTGGTTATAGTTTTTTGTTTTATCGCTTTGGAAACCTCAGAAAAAATCTGACGGTTGTAATCAATACAGTTTTTTAGGACTTGGGGCTGTTGTAAAATCTCTTTTTCCATTAATGTCATAGCTTTTTTTACCTCGATTAAAAAATATAAATTAATTATATCATAGTGTCTTTCATTGAAAAAACGCATGAAGCGCAATTTTTCAAAAAAATCTTCGCTTTTATTTTTTTATTCTTAATATCAAAAAAAGTATTGTGTTTGGGTTAAATTTTTTTAATAATTTTTTAACTGTTTTTTAAATGCGCCGCATCACCAAAAGATGAATAAAAAAGCCCCAAATGGCAAACAGCGCCGTTAAATGTTTTGGCGTTATTCTTGTGAAAAAATCTTTTGGTTTGATATAGTTTTATCTCGCGCGGATTTTGTATATCTTATAGTTTTTGTTAATTTTTTTGATGTAATCCGAAGTCTCTTGAAAAGGGATGTTGTCCAAAGTTTTTCCGTCTTTGGAATATTGGGGTTTTTTTAGCCAGCTTGAGACATTGCCTTCGCCGGCGTTATAGGCGGCAAGCGCGGTTTCGGGGTTTGGGAACTTATTTAGCATTCGGCTAAGGTAA
>DUVY01000019.1 GCA_012840805.1 Clostridiales bacterium
ATCCCCCCCCTTCAAAAACAGCTGTTAATATTAACA
This sequence comes from Clostridiales bacterium, assembly GCA_012840805.1. Taxonomy (GTDB): domain Bacteria; phylum Bacillota; class Clostridia; order Christensenellales; family DUVY01; genus DUVY01. The sequence goes on from DUVY01000019.1 coordinate 37, forward strand.
GCTGTTTTTGAAGGGGGGGGATATAATATTTTTTGGATATAGTCGTTAATCATCCCTGAAATAATCGTTATAATCTTCAGGGTGCTCGCTTTCCGCCATATTGTTAAAATGGCTATCAGCGTATGAATCGGTGTTTTGATATCCTCTATATCTATCCTGTTCATAAAACTCGCCCGCTTCATAGCTGTATCTTTGTCTTCCTCTTGCCTCTGTAATCATTCTTTCTCTAATTTCGCCTATAGCTATCGCCAAGAGAAAAGCTGATAACGCCGCGATAACGATGGTATCAAACATAGAACCAACGCCAAGACCTAAAGTCGTGTCTATTCCTCTTCCGTAATAATTTATCAAAAATCTTACCGTTTCGCCTATATAAATACCCATTACCGAAGAGAAAAAGGCGCCGCGTCTGCTTCGACCTATCAAATAGCTCAAAGCGCCCGCGACTAAGCCCACAATGACTGCCGCGACTATTTGCATAGTAATTGTATTGGTCGGAAGCACCCAATACAATAAAACAACAATGCCCGCGGTTATAATAGTAGAAACCCAGGCTCTTAGCATATCTAATGTCCAGCCCATCGCAAATAACATATACAAACATATAATAAACGGTATCAAGAATCCACCGATATTAAATGAGAACACTCTTGTAACTCTTATGTTTGGTATAAAATATCCAGCGCCCACGGCAATTACTAATATAACTGCCCATAAGGTCGAGATTTTTAATTTGTCAAATAGGCGTTGCGTGACACCGAATAGCATCAAAACTAAAACAATACCTAATAATATCAATCCTATTGGAAAATAATCTGGCATATAGCACCTCCTAACTATAATTAAGAGTGTGCTATTTTTAAGAAATTATACTTAAATCAAAAAACAATCAAAATTTTTTTTTGGAAAATTATGACCTTAATTTTAAGTTAGAATATAAAAACTATTTAAAAATCCATTAATAAATTTTTTATGATTTTTAAAAATTAATAAAAAAAATCAAATAATAACGCTTTTTAATAAAGCAAAAATATTTTAACAAAAATCCGCGAAAAAAAATCTACATTATAACTTCTTCAATTACGCCTCCGCCCAAACAGTTAGTTTGGTCATAAAAAACCACATATTGCCCGGGCGTTACAGCCCTTTGCTTTTCAAAAAACTCAACTTTATATCCTTTATCTATCTTTTCAACTCTTACTTTTTGCTCGTCTTGCCTATATCTGAATTTAGCTAAACATTCAAAAGATTGGATTGACATTGGCGGAATCCAATTAATATCATAAGTTATAAGCCCTTTTGAATACAACAAGCTCTCATCTTTACACGACACGATAAGCCTGTTATTTTTCAAGTCTTTATCAACTACAAACCACCTGCCGCTGTAACCATACCTACCGCCAATACCTAATCCCCTTCTTTGACCTAATGTGTAATACATCAAGCCGTCATGCGCGCCTATGATATTACCGTTAGTATCAACAATTTCACCTGGCTTAGCGGGCAAGTAATTTTGCAAAAATTCTTTAAACTTTCTCTCGCCTATAAAACATATACCCGTAGAGTCTTTTTTGGAAGCGGTTGATAAGCCTAATTTCTTGGCAATACTTCGCGTTTGTGACTTAGTTATGTCCGCCAATGGGAAGACTGATTTGCTTAATTGGTATTGCGATAACTGATTCAAAAAATAAGTCTGGTCTTTGTTAGTATCTTTGGCTTTTTTTAGATAATATTTATCATCTTTTTGATAGACGCCGCAATAATGACCAGTCGCAATTTTTTCAGCGCCCATTTTTAAGGCGTAATCTAAAAATGGTCCAAACTTAATCTCACGGTTACACAAAACATCGGGATTGGGCGTCCTTCCTTTGCTATACTCTTCCAAAAAATATTTAAACACCCTGTCCAAATATTCTTGCGCGAAATTTACAGAGTAATAAGGTATGTCCAAAATGCCACAAACTTTTTTTACATCCTCATAATCTTTTTCGCTTGAGCATACGCCATACTCGTCGGTCTCTTCCCAATTATACATAAAAATACCGATGACATCATGCCCTTGCTCTTTTAAAAGATATGCCGCTACAGACGAATCTACCCCGCCGCTTAGACCGACAGCAATTTTCATCTATAGCTCCGTAAAAGAATAATTTTCTTCTTGCTCAAAATTGGAATTGAATTTTTTGAAATAATTTTTGCCGCGCAAAAATACTATTATGCGCGAAAGGGACCATGATAATTCTAACAGATACAAAAAACTCGATAACATTAGCAGATGCCAAACACCAAATTGAAAGAAAGTAATCAAAGCCAATGTATTGATAACTAAAAGCGCAATGGCGTATATTTTTTCTTTTTTAAAAATTGCTGGAATTGCCAAAAACCCAAAAAACAAAGTCAAAACAAACTCCAAAATCAATTCCCTAAAAATTGTCTTATTTTTGTTCTTGCTTTTATGAGCATCTTGACTTATATTATCAAATTCTTCAGCCAAAGGCATTATATATTCTAAATCTTGAGTGATCTCATCAATTGCTGGCTGCTCAAAATACTCATTAAACAAATCTTTGGCATCTTCCAAAATTAATTTGTTTAACTTATCATTAGTTTCTTTCAATTTTCTTATCTCTCTTACATTGTTACAATTATTCATATCAATCGCCAATACATAACATTATATTTAAAAGAAATTAATAAGTCAATATTTTTGATTTACTATAATCTTACAGTTTGTATTAAAATATAAACGCCTTCCTCACTAAAAACTTTAGAAAAAATCAGACGAAGCTTAATGCCACATTTAATCCATACGCGTATGCGATGCGTGAGATTTGGTCATATTTCGCCGCATTATACGACATAATTTTAATCCACGCACTCTATGGTCAAGTTGATAGAATTGATGTCTGTGAGTCATTTTTTATAGTTTCTGCTCAAGGAAACATGTCGATAAGTTTTTCAATGATTTTTGAAAAACCGTCGGAAAAACATATCGACCAATTCCCAATGTTTTTTTGATTCACTTCTTTAACCTCTATAGCAATGAATGGTATAAAAATCCTTTACTACGACCTCTTA
>DUVY01000020.1 GCA_012840805.1 Clostridiales bacterium
TTCAAATTTTACAATACCGGCGCTAACAATAGACTATCCACTACCGATAACGAGGACATCAAGGAAGGACAATATCCCGCTTGTGTTTGGTTTGACGGCAGCCAAAATATGCTGCGAACCAATAACGCCCAGTTAGTGGTTTTTAAGCTATACATCAATAAAGACCTAACTTTGAATATAGAGCATGACTCAGTATTGCTTACAGAAAACGGTAAAAATGCGCTAGCGCTTATGTTCGCTAAGGTTTACAAAGAAATTGGCGGGGCGTCTACGCTTTTGCAATCAAAAAAGCTTTATGATAAAGACACAGCCACAACGGAAGGCGTTATCGACGCCAACGCTTATGGCGGCGTTTTTGAGCTTACTCAAGGCGATATATTGTATCTAGAGTTTGCCAATGATGGTTGGGGCAGAAGCATATCATCGGCTCCTTCCGCGTCTCCGACAGTCGCGACTGTAACCGAGGACGATGTAACTATTGACGCGAAAAATCTTTTGCCCAAATTTATAGCTGTTGAAAATGAGCCGCAGGCGCCTACATATAATTTGCTTGATATGATTACAAGCTCGGTAAGCTCCAACGGCGACGTTATCCAAGCAAGCGAAACCATTGATTATCGCGCGCTTTACGGAACTTTGGAAAATCAAAAGATATTTACGGCTATAGCCAACGGCGCTTTGCAGTCCGCCGAAAAAAACCCCGACACTTATGCGGCTGTTTACGCGGGCGGCGCCGCCAAAATGATTAGAACGCACATCAATCAAGGCTACAACTTCATAATGAAATTAATGGTTAAGAAAAACACCAATATTACGGTTACATATCCTCAAACCGCGAGCGCTTTTAGTAGCGGCGCCAAGTCCACATTAACATTGGCGCAAGCCAAAGTAATTAATCAAAAGAAATATTTCAAAATATTAAACGAAACCGAAATTAACGAGTCTGTCAGCGCGGATATAGTAAATTCTTATAATATCTCGGCGGGCGAAGAATTATATCTTGTTATAGCCAATTCCAACCACGGCACGCAGCTAAAATTAATGCCCGATTTTACTATTGACGAGACGCTATACGACAGCGAAAATCTAACGGACTTTTCATTCGCGCAAGAGATTGAAGATTATATCACAGCCCAAAAAGCCCAACTCGCTTCGGACTATGAAAATCTTGACACTCAATTGTTCAAAGCCGAAGACTTACCCGCAATTCAAGGCTTATATGACCAAGTTGTGCTTGATATTACAGCGGCTTCCACTAAGGAGACCGTAGACGAGCTAATAGCGGGTTTTTGGCAGGACCTTGAAGATTATAAGATTGTGTATTCTTTAAACGCTTTTGATATGATAAGCCAGACAATCGCGGCATCGGGCGAAGAGATAGAGGGACGCGGCGTCAATTATCATTTGGTTTATGGCGAAATTGACAACCTAAAACAATTTGACAAAATTCAGTCCGATTCCTTGCAAACGCAAGAAATAAGGACATCGGGTCAATACGCTTCCGTTTATGCGGGTTGCGGCGCCAGCAAGTTGGTAAGATCAGACCCCAAAAAGGCTACAACTTTATTATAGTGTTTACAGCCTTAGAGGATGTCAAAATCAGCCTAAACAGCCCTGTTATCGCTCAGGCAACCAACGGCACTGCATATTACAAGGTTTATCAAGGGCATAAGTTTGAAGAGCAGATATATTACCATAATCACTATTCCAAGACTATCACGTCCAGCGAAGAAGTGACCGAGAATATGATAAGCGGCGATTATCATCTACCCGCGGGCGACAAGTTGTTTGTGGTAATCAGCGCTATTAACGACACAACAAATGTATTTTTGCTGCCCAATTACGCGATTGATTTGGAAGGCTTTGACTCGGACAACGCTTTTGACTTTACTCAAGCAATTCAACTTACTCAATACAAAAACCAAAAAACCAATCAACTAACGGCAGAGCTTGAAGCGATTGACGCGGGCGATTATCCCGAAGCTAATTATAACGAAATTGTGAGCTTGTATAACGACGCTTTGGACAAAATCGCACAAGCGAACGACGAAGAAGAAATTGACGCGATTATAGAAAAACTAAATACCGATGCTGACGGCGTTTTGAGTTTGGCTGATATAGAAGATCTAAAAGATAATTTTAAAGCCCAGATTGACGCCTATGTAGAAGATCTTAACAAAGACGACTATTCAGAGCAAAGATGGCAAGAAATTTTGGACTATGTTCAAGACTTCAAGAACGAGCTTAAAGAACTAGAAACCGAGCATGCTATGAATATCAAATATAACGAAACCATAAACAACATCGCTCAAACGCCCAGACTCGAAAAAAACAAAAAAGGATGCGGCTCTTCTAACGCGGCGCGATATATAGCTTTGGCGCTTACGCTCGCGGCGGCGGCGTGGTTTACAAGACGAGTAAAATAAAAAATTAAGGCGACACAATGAAATCAAAAACAATCCTAAAACAAAAGACCAGCTTTTTCGGATACTTCAAATTACATAAGATGTTGTATCTGATGGTCATACCCATGATTATATATTTTTTGGTATTCAATTACTATCCAATGCTGGGTATCCAATTGGCGTTCAAAGATTGGAACCCTTGGAAAGGCATTTGGGGCAGTCCTTGGGCGGCCACGGGCGGCAAGCTTGATTTGTTCAAACATTTCAAGGATTTGTTTGCCACCAAACTTTTTTGGGAAAAATTTGGGAACACGCTAAGAATTTCTATCTTAAAAACCTTGGTGGGTTTTCCCGCGCCGATAATAGTCGCATTACTTTTGAATGAGATGAGAGCGATGACTTTCAAAAGGACTGTCCAGACCATTTCATATCTTCCTCATTTCATATCGTGGGTTATCATATCGGGTATTTTGATTTCTATGGCGAGCGCGGACTCCGATTTTGAGTTGTTTTTGGAAAAGGTCTTTGGACGGCAAATCTATTTCTTTAACGACGATTACGCGTTTTTGTTTATTGTCGTAGCCTCGGATATTTGGAAAAGCGTAGGATGGGGAACTATTATATACCTTGCGGCTCTTGCTGGGGTGCCGCCAGAGCTGTATGAGGCAGCGGAAATAGACGGCGCGGGAAGATGGACCAAAATGCGTTTTATCACCTTGCCGTCAATTATCCCTGCGCTCAGCATCAAATTTATATTTGAGCTAAGCGGACTGACAAGCGCGGGCTTTGACCAAATATTTAATATGTATAATACCACCGTTTATTCCACGGGCGATATTTTGGAAACCTATCTATACAGACGAGGCATAATAGGCGGCAATTACGACTTGTCCACGGCTTTGGGGCTGTTTAATTCCGCCATAGCGTTAACTTTGACTGTTATTGCCAACAAAATTGTTTATAAAATGGGAGGCGAGGGTATATGGTAAGCTACAAAGCGATAAAACGCAAGAAAGCTTTTAAATCGTTTTATAGGCGCGTTTTTGGCAAATCAATATCAGACAATATATTTAATTGGATTAATTACGGAATGTTTGTCATCTTCGCATTTATTATGCTGTATCCGTTTATGTATGTTGTCAAGATATCGCTACAAACACAAGAACTAATCAATAATACGCCTCAAACTGTTTATAACTTTGCCGCGTATGGATTGGTTTTGAAAAATAAGCAGATTGTGTCCTCATTTTTATTGACAGTGTTTATAGTTGTCACGCATACAGCGTTGCATATCGCTTTTACCTTTGTATCAGCCTATCCGCTGTCCAAAAAGCATTTTAGAGGCAGAACGCAACTGCTGATGTTTGTTTTGATAACAATGCTGTTTTCGGGAGGCTTGATTCCCTCTTATATCTTGATAACCAGCGTGTTAAAATGGCAAGACAATCTGCTTGTGTATATTGTTCCGGGCATAATATCTGGATTTAATATAATAGTGGTCAAAAACTTCTTGCAAACTATCCCTGATTCTTTGGAAGAATCGGCAAAGCTTGACGGCGCTAACGACTTTATAATTTTATTTAAGATTTATTTGCCGCTTTCTATGCCAATATTAGCAACTATCGCCTTATGGGCGGGAGTCGGCAAATGGAACAACTGGATGACGGGAATACTATATATATCCAAAACACACCTATTGCCGATGCAGAATATTCTAAGGGAACTTTTGATTTCGGCAAGCTCGACCGACGCCAGCGGTCATGGCGGAAATAGAGACCTTATGGCGTTGGCGGACAATATAAAAATGGCGACGGTAGTCGTAGGCACGCTGCCTATAATCTTGGTCTATCCATTTGTCCAAAAATATTTTACAAAAGGAGTATTACTGGGCTCAGTAAAGGGTTAAAAGATGAAAATGAAAAAAAGAATTTCTATAACGCTTATAATACTAATACTGTTTTCTTTTTTGAGCGTCAGCCTGTTTGGCTGCGGCGGCGCTAATGACAAAGAAGAAAACGCCCTGACTTTGTTTGTCAACAACGGCAACAAGTTTGACGGAGCGGCTAAAGACAGCATTTGGAAGCATATTGAGGAAGAAACAGACACTACTTTGTATTTTATAGGCGCTTCTCACGCTTCAAGTTATTATACCAAGCTCAATCCGCTTATGAATACAATAACTAATATGCCCGATGTGGTATTTTTGGTGCCTAGCTCGGAAGAAATGGGCAAAACCACTTTCTCGGTTAAGTGGACAGACCCCGAAATCGGGTTGCTGTATAGCTTTGAAGAGCTTATGGCGCGTTACCCCGCAGGAACTTATCCCTATTTGGAAAAGATTTTTTCATCTTCCCAATACGGCAATATAAAGCACCACGATAACCATTATATTCTTCCTATGGTTACCACCAAAAACAGCTGGGGAATATACTACCGCACGGATTGGCTTGTCAATGTGGGCTATTACCAAAAAGACGAACAAGGCAATCCTATTTTGGACCAAAACGGCGACAAAATACCCCGTTTCCCTCAAAACATAGTGGAATTCAGCGAAGTCCTAAAACTATTTACCACAGCCGACCCCGACCAAGACGGCAAACACAATACATACGGCTGGGCTCCCGGCTCGGGCGAGCATTGCTGGAATGTCTTGTATCACGCTTTCGGCGTTACGCCTGATTGGGATATAGACGACGAGGGCAATATAGATTATATGTATACATCCGAGAAGTTTAGAAACTTTTTGGCGTGGGCTAGCGCGATGTATTCCCAAGGCTATATTTTCCCGACTTACTCGTCTTTGCCCGCCAACGGCGAAAGAGACAAGTTTTATGACGGCACTTGCGGTATTTTGATTACTAACGCCGAATCTCACGTGTCGTTTATTATGGATAAGATGACTAAGCTGGGCAAGGGTCAAAGCGTTCAATTTGGACCGGCTATAGAAGGCGTGGGCGAGTTTACAATAAACGGACAAACCTTTTATAGCGAAGAAGGCTCCAAAGGCTTTTCGGACTGGGGCGGCTGGTGGGGCGGCTATTGCATCACCAAAGCGTGCAAAAATATAAAAGGCGCTTTGAAACTTTTTGATTATATGCTAAGCCCCGAAGGCTCTATGCTGAGGTTACACGGAAAAGAAGGCGTGCATTACACAATTGACGAAAACGGCGAAATAGTTCCCAATATTCAAGCTCGCGCGATTGAAGGCGGCGGAAAGTTTGAAGAGTTTACGGTAGGCGGCGTCTCGGCGCCTTTAGGCAGATATGTCTTAGGCACGATATTCGGCTCGTCTATAGATTGGGAAAAGGTAGAAGAATCAGGCGTTTGGGATGTTAAGATTTCGGCAAAAATAATAGACCCCGCCAATGAAGTATTAGTCCAGCAAGCTTTGGATAATATGGTGCTCAAAAGCAGCAGGCTAGTCAACTTTACGGACTATTCGGCTTCGGTTATTACCCAGATGGTAGATGTTGAAGATATTTCCAGCGCTTTTGTCAACAACGCCATCATCGGCAAGAAAAATCTTACATCCGATTGGAACGCTATGATTTCGGGAATAAAAGGCGCCAAATGGACAGTCTTAACCAACGCTATGAAATCCTCGTTAAAAAACGCGGGAGTAATAGATTAAAGCTTTGATTTTTACAAAAGATAAAAAATTGATTTTTACAAAAGACAAAAATTTTAGAAAAAAACAAAAGATAAAACACCTAAGATACAAAAGATTAAATCTAAAAAGCACAAAAGAAAAAAATTTAGATACCTAAGAAAAATCTAAAAGGAGAGAAAATGAAAAAGGTTAAGGTTTGGATATTGATAATGGCGCTATTGTTTTCATTGACAGGCGTTTTAGGTTGCGACGCCAAGCCAGAAGAAAGCCAATTAAAGCTTGATACAAGCCACGGCATAGGCAACCAAGCCTATTTATATGGTATGTGTTACAATATCTATGAGCGCAATTACGCCGGCAACCCTAATTATGATTACAAAAAAGAAATCAAACTTATGGCGAATTTGGGCGTTACCAGCGTTCGCAATTGGATGCATATTACATATTTGCTAACCGACCCCCAAACAGTTAACCAAGCGCGAGCGCAAGAAATGCACGAAGTTATCGCCGAGTATCAAAGATACGGAATGCAGGTTGTGGGAATGAGCCACACAAGCTTTCACGATGGCACTTATTTGACAGGCAAGCCCGCGAGAAACACCGATCCTGAGAAATACTATGTGCAATGGCTTAATGACTACTATACATCGTGGAAGACATTAGTTGCCGAGTTCCCCGAGATAACCTTGTGGGAAATAGACAACGAAATGAACAATCCCGATTTTATGTGCACTATCAACGGCGAAAAGATTTATACCCAAAACGAAATGGCCGAGATAGCGACCGATATGCTGTATTACGCGTCCAGGGCAATACACGAAGCCAACCCCAACGCCAAAACCATAATGGGCGGTCTGACCGAGCCGCACGGATTGGGTAGTGGACAAAACAAGAGCTTTTTACAAAAGGTATATGAAAATATCCATAGCGGCGAGTTTGGGTATTTTTACGGTATAGAAGACAAGTCCCAAGCGTCCAAAAATCCCGACGATTATTTTGAGATTGCTTGCTGGCATCCTTATATCGGCGGCTCTGATTTTAATAGGGAAAACTTTATTAAATTTAACAACGAAATATATCAAGTGATTCTGGACTATGAAGGCAAACACAAAAAAGTAATGTTTACCGAGATAGGCTTTAACGACACAAGATACGGCGAAGAAAACGCCGCGCTGTTTATAGAGCAGATGTATGATACAGTTAAAGAAGAAATGCCCTATGTAGAAGCCATTCATTACTTTAAGCTTCTTAACGTGGCGACGATAGGCTGGACGGGCACGGTGTCAAGGTTTGGTTTGTTTTATGACCCCGACCCCAACCGTCAAGATTATAACCCCAACGATGTCAACGACCGTTATACGCCCGGCGCGCCAAAACAAAAAGCGTATTCATACCAAAGGGTAGCGGGCGGAAAAGGCGATTTGACGCTGATTCAAATTGATATTGATTAGAGTTATTTTAATATTTGATTATCATTAATTAGTTTATTTTTAGACTTAATATGATTTGCTAGAGGAGAAGGGTTTTTTATGGAAAGCTTTAAATATGACATAGTGGTTATAGGCGGCGGATTATCGGGGATATCCGCCGCTGTGGCCGCCGCAAGACAAGGCGCCAAAACAGCGCTAATCGGCAACCGTCCTACTTTAGGCGGCAACGCTAGCACCGAAGTAGGAGTTAATATAAATGGAGCGGCGTATAACGCGTTTTATTCGCCTAGCGTTTACGCGAGAGAGACGGGCATTGTTGAGGAAATAAAACAACTTATTTATCATTATGACGGCTACTCGGCGCAAAAAATGGCGGGGTGCGACGCCGCGTTTTTTGATATAGTGGAGCGGGAGAAAAACATTGACTTATATTTGAACACCCACGCTTATAAAGTTGATTGCGAAGACAACCGTATCAACTCCGTAACTTGTTTGGTAATAGGTTCCGAGAGAGAGATAGAATTTTCTGGCGATATATATATTGACTGTACGGGCGACGGGACAGTAGGCGCGCTAGCCGGCGCCAAATATCGAATAGGAACAGAAGGACGCGAAGAATACAACGAAAGCCTAGCGCCCGAAAAACCTCAACCCTATGTCAACGGCACGACGCTGTTATTTAACACAATAGACACAGGCAAGCCTGAGGTTTTTGTCCGTCCTGATTTTGCCTATGATATTACCCAATTAGATTTTTTCGCCGACCTTGGCAAAAAACACCGCTTATTCTACAAAGACAGAATGGGAATGTATCAAGGCTTTTGGTGGGTGGAATACGGCGGGCATCTAGACACTATCAAAGACAATGAAGAAATAGTAAAAGAGCTTAGAAAAATAGTCTATGGCATTTGGGATTATATCAAAAACAGCGGCGAATTTGAGGGCGTGGAAACGCACAAACTCGCTAGGGTGTGCGCAGTCCCCGGCAAAAGAGAATCAAGAAGGTTTATAGGCGAGTATGTTTTGACGCAAAACGATATACTTGAAAAACGCGAATTTGAAGACAGCGCGTATATCGGCGGATGGCCTATGGATGTCCACGCCAATTATGGAATTTACGACAAGGGCAACGCTACATATTGGAACTTTGTTCCAGGAATGTATAATGTCCCTTACAGAACGCTGTATTCAATAAATATTGACAATCTGATGTTCGCGGGCAGAAACACAAGCTGCACGCGTATAGCCAACGGCTCAACGCGCGTTATGGGCACTTGCGCCGCCGCCGGTCAAGCCGCGGGCACGGCAGCCCATCTTTGCGTAAAATATAATGTTTCGCCGCGACAGATAACCAAAGACCATATCAAAGAGCTTCAAAAGATTTTGCTAAAAAACGATCAAACATTAATGGGCTATCGCGAAACATACGATATAAGCAACGCCCAAGCGTTTTCCAACAGTATAAAAAAATACCAAAACGCTGAATACGCTTATACCTTGCCTTTGGAAAAAAGCCGAGCAATCGCTTTTCCTGTCCAAGACAGATTAGACAGCGTAAAAATTAAGGTAAAAAATTTGTCGCCCAAAGCTCAAGTCCTTACATACAAAATCTTGACAGGGGACTTGCCCGAATGTTATATGCCCGAGCGCGAGACCGAGGCAAAGAATATAACTATTCAGCCTGATTATGACGATTTGATAAAACTAGAAATCAATCAGCAAGCCGGTAAAGACCAAAAAGTTTATCTAATGTTTTTGCCAAA
>DUVY01000021.1 GCA_012840805.1 Clostridiales bacterium
ACGATAATCTAGAAATCTTTTTCATAAAAAATTCACCTTCAAAAAATTATAATTATGGTAAAAATAACTATAATTATATGATAACACTAAAAAAGGCTCTGGTAAATATCCCGAGCCTTTTTTGATTAAAATTTAACAAAATTATTTTATAGCCGACTGTAAAAATTCTACCACATCTTTTACCGTCTTCATTTCCAAAGCTTTTTCGCTGGGAACGGAAATGTTATATGTGTCTTCTAGCTCCATAAGCATTTCTATGATATCTATTGAGTCCGCGTTAAAATCAGCCACAATATTGGATTCCATAGTGATCTTGTCGGTATCTTTGATTTTGAGTTGTTGCGCCAAAACTTGTTTTACTTTTTCAAATAATGCTTTTTCTTCCATAATTTCCTCCGAATAAAACGGTTTAAATCATAACCATTATATATTATATCTTCAAAAAACACAATCATTTTGAAAAAAATTAAAAATTTAAGCCGCTACAAGCTCTTTTAGCCAAGGTATTTCTCTTTGAAGATATAGCTCGTTAATCGTATAAAAGCCATTATCAAATGTTAACTCGAGCCTATAAAACGGATGTTCTCTTAATTGAGGCTTAGGGGTCGCGCCGTAATAATAGCTAATTTCGGGAAAAATTGAAGCCGAGGGCACATAAGTTCCTTGATGTAAGTCATTGATGTCAACATCGTTGATTTTGACGATAATCTTATCGCTCAAATCGCCAAGCCTATAATCATTGTCAACTTTTAAGAGATTGTTAAATTGCCCGTCCATTACTACGCTTACATTTTTTAAATTAAGCTTCAAGATATCTCTTTTTCTAGCTACTTCGCCTATGCTTTGGTCATAATTGCCGCTACTGCTTTTTATATAATCCAATATCGCCACTGCCATATTGGACGGCACGGCCAGTCCCACATTATCGGCTGGGATATCTATCTTTTGACCTACGGTGATTGTTTGCGCCATTACCTTGTAGGTGTTAACGCCTATTACCTGACCATTGCCCGACATGTTCAAAAGCACGCCGCCGCTGTTGCCCGAATTGATCGCGGCGCTGGTTTGAATCAAATGTTGAGTTGTGCCGTCGGCTTTGCTGCCTTCTAATTGAAGCTCTTGCACTACTTCGGGTATGCTTATCTCGCCCGCCGTGACGGATAATCCGCCGCCTAGCGCGTTTCCTATCGCCACAACTCTTTGACCGTACTGTAGTTGCCTGCTGTTGCCAAACTCTACGACTCTATGTTCCACATCTTGCAAATCAATGCCCAATTTTAAAACGGCGATATCAATCTCGGAATCATAGCCTAAAACTTGCGCGGGCGTGTCAAAAAAATCGGCTTTGTCAAATAGCTTAATATAAATCTTATATCCAAAAACAGAGTTGTTGACCGCCTCTGCTATTACATGGTAGTTGGTCATTATTATCGGGTTTTTGGCGTCGCCGTTTTCAACATAGTCCACAATAAAGCCCGTTCCCGAAAATTGACTGCCGCCCTTTTTTACTTCTATCATAACCATAGATAACAAATTGTTTTTGGCGATGACAACCTCGGCGTCGTCTGTGACTTTGTAGTCAATTGCGGTTTTTTGGATTAGTTTGCCGGGCACTCTTTCGGGCTCAATAGCTTTAAACACAAAATAAGAAGTAACGGCGCCCAATAATAAGCTTAATACTAATAAGACGGCTATTAAAAAAACACTGTTTCTTTTGGGGTTTTTATTATTATATTCTTCTTGTGTGTAATGCATCTTTTTTATCCTTTGATTATATTAATTTTATTATATCATAAATATCAAGCCACTTTTTTACAAATGAGTTAAATTATATGCGTTTTTTGCCGCTAAATCGTAATAAAAATAGCATCTAATTTTAGATAAAAAAATATTCAAGCTTAATAAATTTGCTTTTAATTATAAGGTTTGTTATGGCTATTGTTATCTTTTAACTGTTATTAGAAATGCCTTAAAAGATTAAGTTTTTACGTTGGCGGTTTATCTAACCATATAAAGATAAGGATTATCCCTAATATCCGAAATTTGCCAATTAATCGGCTGGATACCATGCGCCATTAGGTATTGATTGGTTTTGGAAAAGTGGCGGCACCCAAAAAAACCGCCATGCGCGGATAGCGGGCTAGGATGAACGGTTTCTAATATGTAATGCTTGTTAGAATCTATCAATACTTTTTTGCTTTTTGCGTTATTACCCCAAAGCAAAAACACGACATTTTGTTTTTCTTGATTGATTGTTTTGATAACTTGGTCGGTGAAAATCTCCCACCCTATGTTTTTGTGCGAGTTTGGCCTGCCCGCGCGAACAGTCAAGACAGTGTTTAGCAATAACACCCCTTGCATTGCCCACTCTATCAAACACCCGTTATCGGGGATTTTTAGCCCTAAGTCGTTTTTTAATTCCAAAAACATATTTTGCAATGACGGCGGAATTGGAACATTGGGCTTAACCGAAAAACACATGCCGTGCGCCTGTCCTTCGCCGTGGTAGGGGTCTTGACCTAATATAACGGCTTTTATATCGCCCAAAGAAGTAGCCTTTAAGGCGTTAAAAATATCATACATATCGGGATATACCGTATAATGAGTATATTCGTATTTTAAAAACTCTCTTATCTTTTTGTAATAATCTTTTTGAAACTCTTCTTTTAAAATTTCATCCCAATCGTTATTAAACTTGACCACTTCGCATACACCTTTGCTTTTTTAGTTTAGCACAAGCAATTGTTATATGCAAATATATGCTTTTATGGACATATGAAAAGACCCCAACATCAAAAAAATATATGCTTACTTTGATATATGACGACTTGAGCATATGGGCACAAAACTGTTATATCAAACAAAGTATTTTATTTGGACGGGCTGGTATGCACTTGAACATGCTTGGCGTTAAATTCTTTTTCAATTAGATCGTGGACATTATGGCTAATTTCGTGCGCGCGCTCAAATGAAACATTTTTATCCACTATTATATCTATATCCACATACAAACGCGCGCCAAACTTGCGGGTTTTTAGGCTTTCTATCGCCAAAACATCTGTCATTTTCATAGTTCGCTCTCTGATTTTGTTTTCAATGTCTTCGCCTACCGAGCTGTCTATCAGTTGTTTTGCGCTGTGAACTATGATTTTGATTGCCTCAAATAATATAATGCCCGCGACTATTATAGACGCTACTTGTTCCATAAAATAAATGCCAAAATAAGCGAATATCAAGCCTATCAAGACGGCTATTGAGCTTAACGCGTCTGTTCGGTTGTCAATGGCGGCGGCTTTTATCGCTTGGGAATGGTATTTTTTGCTGGCTCTTATGCTTATCTGATAAAGCCCTTCTTTCATCAATATTGAGATAACCATAATAATTACAGAAACATTAAGATACTTTATGGGCTCGGGCGTCAAGACAAGACCTTTGATTGAAGTTATCAAAAAGCCGCCTGCTGTTATTATCAATAAAAAAGCTATTATAATGCTGATTACAAACTCTATTCTTTCATGCCCGTATGGATGATGTTTGTCGCTTTTTTCCGAGCTTAAACCTACTGCAATCATTGAAATAATGGTCGTGCCTATGTCCGATAAGCTATGCACCCCATCCGCCATAATCGCCGCGCTCAAAGCAAAAACGCCCGTAATAATTTTCATTATCGCCAATAAAGTGTTGACGATTAAAGATATTATATTGATTTTTTGAAGGGCTTTTATTCTTGTGTCCATTTTTCTCTATTTAAAATTGATTTATTATATCATATTAAAATATATATAATCAATGTTAATCACAAAAAAAGCGTATAAGTAAGCCCAAACTAATTTAGTTAGTTTGGGCTAATTTTATTATATCTTTTTATCTAATTAATATTTAGTTTTTATCAATATAGCTTCTTATTTCCAAATCAATGCCAATGTTTTGGGCAAGCTGTTTGCATTTATTTATCTCTTCTTCTTTCAAAACATCCACAATGGTAAGCCTTGTTTCTATACCTGCGTTCTTACAAGCCTTGGCGAATTCCAACATCGCGTAAAATGCTTGTTCGCCAAACACGCTAAGGCAGATTTTGTCATACTCTTGAGCGTCATAGTGGTTAAGGCTTATGCTGACTTTGTCTATATTGCCTTTTAGCTTAGGCACTATATCATAATTATTAATAAGGTTGCCCTGCCCGTTGGTGTCTAGCCTTACTTTCGCGCCGCGCGACTTTAGATAATGGGCGATTTCCACAAGCTGTTCTATCCGATATGTCGGCTCGCCATAGCCGCAAAACACAACCTCGGGATATTTGGACAAATCTTTTTTCTCAAGCGAGGATATAACTTCTTGAGCTTCGGGCTCTTTACTAAGCCATAGATTGTGTCCGTTAAGTTCGTCTAGATTATTTCTTATGCAAAACGAGCATCTGTTGCTGCATCTATTGGTCAAATTAATATATAACTTTTGTCCGTATTCATAAATATAATTATTCATTTCAAATTGTTTTCCTATTCAGCTAAAAAAGTTTTTATTTCATCTTCTTAAAAAAATTATACGCGTTTTGGGTGGTGATTTGTTCTACCTGCTCTGTGGCGATGTTTTTCCATTCGGCAATCTTTTCCGCCACAAATTTGATATATTTTGGCTCGTTAATCTTACCCCTATGCGGCACAGGGGTTAGATAGGGGCAATCGGTTTCCAAAACCACTTTATCAAGCGGGATATTGGTTATTACCTCGTAAGCGGTATGGTT
Source organism: Clostridiales bacterium (assembly GCA_012840805.1). GTDB lineage: Bacteria > Bacillota > Clostridia > Christensenellales > DUVY01 > DUVY01. The sequence goes on from DUVY01000021.1 coordinate 4,742, forward strand.
GTTTTTGTATGTTATCGCGCCGCCAAAAGAAAGATAAAACCCTCGCTTTAATATCTCTTGCGCAAAATACAAATTGCCCGTATAACAATGCACCAAAATGCCGTTGCGGGTAAATTCTTGGTTATCGTCCAAAATCTTTAGGGTGTCGTCATAGGCTTCACGGCTGTGGATGATAACGGGCAAGCCCATATTATACGCCATTTCTAACTGATACAAAAAAGCGGATTTTTGGGCGTCTTTGGGCGAAAAGTTATAATGGTAGTCAAGCCCTATTTCGCCTATCGCCACCAACTTTTTTTGGTCGGTAAAAGATTGGTAAAAGTTTAGATCATCCTTGACAAAATCTTGGGCGTAGTGGGGATGCGCGCCTACGGAAAAATATACTATATCAAACTCTGAGGCTATCTTTTGGGCTTTGACTGACGACCGCTTGTCATAGCTTGCGCAGATTATTCTGCCCACGTTTTGACGCGGCAAGTCTTGGATTATATCTTTGAAATTATCTCTATATCTAGGGTCGTTTAGATGGGCATGGGTATCTATAAGCATTTTTAAATCGCCTTTAACACAGCTTAGAAAGCTCTTCTAGCTCTTGTTCTAGTTTTAGTCTAGGGAATATTATCTCGCCTTTTTTGACCTTGCAGCCCGCTAATTTTGGGGGGAATTGTCCCGCGCTCTCAATCGCGATTAGTTCGTCATCTTTAACGCCCAATTGCTCAAAAATTTTGTTAGGCGTCTGTATCAAAAACGGTCTCAAAAGCACGGCAACCGTCCTTATGGACTCGCAAAGGTTATAAATAACCGTCTTTAGCCTGCTCTTTTTGTCGGGGTCTTTTGCCAAAACCCACGGCGTCGTTTGGTCTATATATTTATTGGCGCGCTCTGTTAGCAAGATAATTTCTTCTAAGGCTTTGCTGAACTGAATCTTTTCTAACAAATCAGTTACCTTGTCGCGAATGCTTTTTATTTCATTGATAAAGTCTTGGTCTAACTCGTCCTTAATCTCGGGCGACGGTATTACGCCGTCAAAGTATTGCTCGGTCATAGCTACAGTTCGGCTTACCAAATTGCCCAAAGTGTTGACAAGGTCGGTATTTATTTTTTTGATAAAGGCTTCGTTAGTATATGTCCCGTCGGTTCCGTCCGCGGGCAACGCTGTCAAAAGATAATATCTGACCGCGTCAAGCCCGTATCTATCCACCAAAATAAACGGGTCAACCACATTGCCCTTGGACTTGGACATTTTGTCGCCGCCAAACAAAAGCCATCCGTGCGCGAAAACTTTTTTGGGCAAGGGTAGCTCAAGCGCCATCAAAATTGCTGGCCATATAATAGAGTGAAACCTTATGATTTCTTTTGCCATCATGTGCGTATCGGCGGGCCAATAAGTCTCAAAGTCTTGCTCGTTGTCCGATGTGTAGCCCAGCGCCGTAATGTAATTGGACAGCGCGTCTATCCAAACATAGATTACATGGTCGGGGTCAAAAGGCACTTTTACGCCCCAATCAAAGCTTGTGCGGGATACTGATAAGTCATTAAGCCCGGGTCTAATAAAATTATTGACCATTTCGTTGACTCGGGACTTTGGCTCTAAAAAATCGGTCTTGGTCAAAAGCTCTTCCACTCTGTCTTGATACTTGGACAATCTGAAAAAATAGCTGTCTTCTTTGGTCAGTTTGACTTCGCGTCCGCAGTCGGGGCAATTGCCGTCTTTTAGCTGGGTTTGAGTCCAATACGATTCGCAAGGAGTGCAATACCAACCCTCATAGGTCGATTTGTAAATATCGCCTTTTTCATACAGCTTGGTAAATATCTTTTGCACCGCCGCCTCGTGCTCGGGGTCGGTTGTTCTTATAAATTTGGTATAGCTTATGTCCAAAAGCTTCCATAATTTTTTGATATCGTCCACAAGCCCGTTCACAAACTCTTTGGGTTCCATATTTTGCTGGCGGGCGCGTTCTTGGATTTTTTGACCGTGCTCGTCCGTGCCGGTTAGATAATAGACATCGTAACCTTGCAGGCGCTTAAATCTGGCAAGCGCGTCACAGCAGACCGTAGTATAACAATGTCCCAAATGCCAATTGCCGCTTGGATAGTAAATCGGCGTGGTTATATAATATTTTTTGCTCATAATAAAACCTTTTATTAATGTTTCTTTTAATTATATATCTTTTGGATTTTTTTGTAAAATATAACCCCAACGCCAAATTAAAGTATTGACGCTTTTTGGCTTTCATATCAAAACAGGCTTGGTCATATTATATTACAATGAACAGAATTTGGTCGGCATTGATGCTTATAGGCGTTATAGCAATGTTTTTCGTAAAACCTCAAGACACTTTGGAAGGAATGATTGACGCTGTAAATAACGCTTTGAAACTGTCTTTTTCGCTTATGGCGCTATACGCGATTTGGCTGGGTATTCTCAATATTTTAGAGCAGACAGGCTTTAACAAAAAGTTGTCAGTAGGACTAAGACCTATGATATATTTTTTGTTCGGCAGGGTTTCGGACACCACCGCCGAATATATCAGTATGAATATCGCCGCCAATTTGCTCGGAATGGGCAACGCCGCGACGCCAATGGGCATTAAGGCAATCAATAGTATGGACGACCAAAGCGGCGTCGCCACTGACGCTATGATTATGCTGTTTGTCATCAATGCTTCGTCTATACAGATACTGCCGACCACGATAATTTCTCTAAGAACCGCCCTAAAAAGCGCAAGCCCCGCGGACATAATATTGCCCACTATTATCACATCGTTTATATCGACTTTGAGCGCCGTGTTATTGGTAAAAATCATTATCAAAATTAAAAACCGCAAAAGAAGGCGCGAATATGACTGATTATATATTACCTGTTTTATTTTTAATACTGTTTTTGATAGTAACTTTCAAAAACATTCCCGCTTACGACTATTTTACCGAAGGCGCTAAAGGCGCGATAAATCTAGGGATCGGTATTTTCCCTTATATCGCGGCGATAATGATAGCGGTCAATCTTTTGAGGCTAAGCGGCGTTACGGATTGTTTGGCTGTTATCCTGTCGCCTGTATTTAATTTTTTAGGCATACCTACCGAACTTGCCGAATTGACTTTACTAAGACCTTTTAGCGGCTCGGGAAGTTTGGCTCTTCTTAACGAAATTATGACCAAACACGGCCCCGACAGCTACGCCTCAAGGGCTGCTTGCGTGATAATGGGCTCGTCCGAGACCGTCTTTTATGTCGCGGGCGTTTATTTCGCGTCCAGCAAGGCGCGGAAATTAAGGTTTGCCGTGCCTGTGGCGCTTGTGTCAAGTTTGATAAGCGTTGTGGCGGGGTGTTTTTTGGTCAGATTTTTATAGCTTTATGGCGATTTGATAGACTTCATTTCTGGATAAATTTCGTTCGGAAGCCACTTTTTTGATAGCGTCTTTTTTGGCTTCGCCTTGTTCTATATAATGTTTTAGATGTTCTTCAATTGATAATTCCAATAATGGATTTTGTTTGGGCTTGCCCTCTAGAACCAATACATACTCGCCTTTGGGCTCTATGTCTTGATAATCTTTAAGGTCAATAAACACAATCTTTTCAAACATCTTGGTCATCTCTTTGATAACCGCGACCTTGCGATTGCCCAAATTTTTATATAAAAATTCCAAATCGGCTTGAATATTATGCGGGGCGGAAAACATAATCAAAGGTATGGGCAAATACGCATATAGTCGCAATATATTTTGTCTTTCTTTGTTTTTCTCGGGCAAAAATCCCACAAAGACAAAACCTTTTTCGCACATGCCGCTAAGCGCCGCCCCGTTGATTACGGCGCTTGGACCGCTTATGACAAACACTTGGATATCGTTTTGATGACAAGCGCTAACAAGCCTCGCGCCCGGGTCGGATATGGTAGGCATGCCCGCGTCCGTAATAAGCGCAATATCGTGGCCTGCGTCTAGCTGGTTGATTATATCGGGAATGCTTTTAGCTTCGGAAAACTTGTGATAGCTTTTTATCGGCGTGTTAATTTCAAAATGCCTTAGCAGTTTCTTGCTATGGTTTGTGTCCTCGCATAAAATAAAATCAACGCTTTTTAGTGTCTGGACTGCTCTTGGGCTCATTTCGTTAAGGTTTCCTATTGGCGTCGCCGTAATATATAATTTTCCTTTCATTTTTTAATCCTGCCATAAATTTGATTTAACTCGGGCGTCTCTTGTCCGTTTTCGTCATATAATATGAGATTTTGTTCCACGATAAGCCCCTCATTGCCGTAAGAATAAGCTTCTATCATAACAAGGTTAGGTCTTAGACCTATTTTGCCTTGAATAAATCTCAACCTTTTGGGCTGGAATTTGTATTTATGAAAATAAAAAAATATCTGGCTTAATCTTTCTACTTGATGAATAAGATAAAACCTGCCGCCATATTTAACCAAATCCGCGGCGCTTTTTATTACTTCTTCTAGGTTTACCTTTATCTCGTGGCGGCATATAGCGATTTCTAAATCTTGATTTTTTTCGCCGTCGCCTTGGCGCGTATAAGGCGGGTTGCAAATAACGGCGTCCATAGTATGCTTGCCCAATATTTTGTGCGCTGTCTGCATAGGCGTATTATGAACTTTTATCTTATGCGCCAAATTATTATAGTCAACGCTAAGCTTGCTCATCTTCGCCAAATACTCTTGAATCTCTACGGCGTGGACCATAGAAGCGTTATATTTGCCCGCCAATAAAATTGAAATTATACCGCTACCGCTGCCCAAATCGACAAAAACCTCGTTCTTCTTGACGCGAGCGAAGTTAGCCAATATTACCGCGTCCGAAGTAAAGCAATATTTATCTTTGTGCTGATAAATTTTTAGCCCGTTGACTTGCAAGTCGTCAAGTCTTAGCTCTTTTATATAAATTTCCATAGGTTTATTATAGCTTAAATTTTCCCTATAAACAAAAATCTCTCCTAAAGATTTTAAGAGAGATTTTATCATTTTAGCCTAAAACCTTATTTTTTCAGCTTAATCAGCCGAAATAGCTCCTACGGGACAAACTTCCGCGCAACTACCGCAGTCAATGCAAGCTTCCTCGTCTATGATATATTGAGTTTCGCCTTCGGAAATCGCTTCAACAGGGCATTCTGAAACGCAGCTACCGCAAGAAATACATTCTTCACTGATTTTGTATGCCATAATATTGCTCCTTATATTTATATAATAAATTATATTGGTTTTGTATAAAAATATCAACCTATTTTATGTCAATCAATAAGGCTTTGTATGCTCTCGTCTATGACTACTTCTTGCTCTAATTCTTCCGCCAAAGTTTCTTTAGCGGTAATTTCTTCTAGCTTAAAATCCATAATCTCATAATCGTCTTTTATCAAAACTTTAACTTTTACAATTTCTTTAATCATATTGTTATAAATCACGATGCCAGGACCTTGAGGGGTTATGATCTCGCTATTAATTTTTGGCATGCGCTTGGCTGTTTCTAGATAATGCTCGTTTTCGTATTCCAAACAGCACATCAGCCTGCCGCAAAGCCCGCTAATCTTGGACGGGTTTAAAGACAGCCCTTGGTTTTTCGCCATCTTGATATTGACTTTGCTGTAATCGGTAAGATGCGCCACACAGCAGCATTCCCGACCGCACGGGCCCAGCCCGCCTACCATTTTGCATTCGTCGCGAACTCCTATTTGCCTTAACTCTATACGGATTTTGAAGACATAAGCCAAATCTTTGACAAGCTCCCTAAAATCCACTCTACCGTCCGAAGTAAAATAAAAAATAATCTTATTGCCGTCAAAAGTATATTCCACATCCACAAGCTTCATGTCCAAATTGTGCTTTTTGATTTTTTCTTCGGCTATTTTGAGCGCTTCGGGGATTTTGGACTCCTGCTCTTTCAGCTTGTTTATATCTTCTTCCGTCGCCTTTCTTAAAATTGGCTTCAGTGGCTGAACTATCTTGCTCTCGTCCACTTCGCGCGGGGTTATCACAATCGAGCCGTATTCTACGCCGCGCGCGGTCTCCACGATAACGCCGTCGCCTTCTTGAAGCTCTAGATCTTCGGGCGAGAAATAATATATTTTATTAGTCTTTTTAAATCTAACTCCTGCTATTACTGGCATAACGCCTTAACCTCCAAATAAGAAAACAGCAACTCGTCTATTACAGAAACCAGATTGCCGCTATAAAATAATCGTTGCCGCATACGAACAATCAAATCAAGCATTTGGGTTGCCGCTTTTAAGGATATGCTTGAAGCCGCAACCATTATATCATTAATCCTGTTTTTGCACAAGACCAAATCAATGTCCGCGCACTGAATTACCATAATATCCCTGATGACAATATAAAACAATTCCAAAAATTCTTTTAGGCGGTTTTTGTGTCTTTCTACCTTTTGGTAATAATCCAAAATATCGGCGCTTTTTCGCATATTGTTGATTATCTCAAACGCCAAATTATACATCGCCCTGTATTCGTCATCGATCAAATACTTGACGGCGGTATCCAGCCTGCCACCACTGATTGAGGCGGCAATCAATACATCGTCTTGGTCAAATTGAGCGCTTAGCTGGTCTTGGATGTCGGATACGCTGAATTTCTCAAAATTATAGACCTGCGAACGCGACAAAACGGTGGGCAAGACCATTGCCGAGTCATTGGCGAACATCAAAAACAAAACGCCTTTTTGTGGCTCTTCCAAAGTCTTAAGAAGCTTGTTTTGGGCGGCTAGGTTCATATCCTGCAAGTCATAGATAACAAATATGTTCTTGTCCGAGCTGTAAGGCTTTAGGGCGCTTTGTTCTATTATCTTGGCGATATCTTCTACCGTTACTTTGCCCTCGTAATAATGAATGTCGGTATGCGTCTTGGAAATAACCTTTTGGCAAGAAGGGCATTGACCGCAAGGGCTTATCTCTTGCGGGCAAAAAATCCGCGCTAGCAAAAGCGCGCTAAGATTATATTTGACTTCGTCATCGTCGGTGATTACAAGATAACTATGAAATAGATTATCAAGCTTTAAGTCATTATCTATTGTTTTATAAACTCGTGTTTTTTGAAATAGTTTTTGATATTTTATCATTTATTCATATTTTGATTATTTTTTCTGTCTCGACAACAAAGACCGTCGCTCCTCCGACAACTATTTCCTTGTTGTCATTTTCTATCGCGCTGCGAAAATCGCGTATTACTTTGCTGGTATCGTATTTGTGCTGCTTGCAAGTATTTCTGATTATTGCTATCGCTTGGTCGGCTCTTTCTGAGTGAGTTCCTATCAGCAATGTGTTTGTGCCTACTTTTAAAAAGCCGCCCGTTGAGGACATCTTAGTAACCGAAAACCCGCCTTTTAGAAGCGATCTCACTATTTCTCTGGTGTCGCTTTTGTTAACAACAGCTATAATCAGTTTCATTATTTTCCCTCATTTCTCTCTTATATATTTTTTTGAGTAATCATATTTTTATTATACACCAAACCAAAATACCAAATCAATTCCATTAATAGCCTTTTAAAAAACGCCCCTATCAATAAGCGCCTTTATTATTAACTCGGAAGTTTGTTCTTTCGCGCCCGAGGCGTCTATGCTTATTATTCGGTCTTTGTATTTTTCTTTGAGGTTTAAAAACCCTTGATATACTTTTTGGTGAAACTCAAGCGTTTCGTTTTCCATACGGTCGTCGCGGTCCCGACCGCCTTTTCTCATAAAAGCGATCTGTGGCGGAACATCCAAAAAGATAGTAGCATCAGGCCAGCAATCGGGCGTGGTAAGCTCAAAAATCGTCTTGATAAAGTCAACACCCAAACCTCTGGCGTAGCCTTGATAAGCAAGCGTGGAATCTATAAACCTGTCGCAAATCACATATTTGCCCGCTCTTAAAGACGGCAAAATCAACCCTTGGACATGTTCCACTCTAGAAGCGGTGTATAACAATAATTCGGTAACGCCCGACATCTTAATTAGGCTTGTGTCTAAAATAAGCTCGCGGATCTTTTCCGCTTCGGGCGTGCCGCCAGGCTCGCGGGTGTCCACCGCCTCAATATTGCGGCTTTTTAGATATTCTAGTAAAAGCCTTTTTTGCGTGGATTTGCCGCTGCCGTCGCAGCCCTCAATTGTGATAAATTTCGCTTTCATTGGTTTTTCCGAGAAATTTTTTTATAAAAGATTTGGTTTCGGTAAAATGCTCTATAAAAAATTTTAACATAAAATGCATTATTTTAACACCAAAATCTTGTCGTTGTTAAGCCCAAAGGTGTTGTTAGACGATAATATCTCAATAATCTCTCTTGTGATAATCTCGCCTCTTGCTATTACGGGCAAGCAAGGCGGAAAAAGCCCCGCCTCAACCGCGCTTATTCTGCCCTCGCTTTTTGCAAGCTCCACATACTCGGCTTCTCTCATTGCCGCGTCAATAAAGCTTAGGGCTCTTGCGGGCTTAATGGGAACTCTTTGGCTATAATCAAAAGAAGGAAGATCTTGGGCTTTTTCAAACAAGTCTTGTAAGGCAAAACTTAATTTTTTTACCGTTTCTTCGGTATCTACAATTGAGATTATAAAGACTATATACCTTTGATTGCCAAATTCGCAATATATATTGTGATACCGTTGCAAGAACTTGTTGGCTTGGGCGCCGTTTATTTTATAGGGTTTTAGATCAATTACTATGCGGGTAAAATCGTCATTGGGCATCCTAAAGGGCAGGTATCGCTCAATCGCTTGTTTTAGGGCGTTGTAATGTTTGGCATTGTCTATCAAATATTCGGTAGCGTATTCAAGCCCCGCCAAAAACAAAAACGACGGGCTTGTGGTGGCGCTTAACGATAAAATGTTTTTTACAACGCTTTCTAATTTTTCGTTGTTGACATTCAAATATGCTGTTTGGGTAAAAGCTGGTAGCGTTTTGTGCGCGCTCAAAACACAAGCGTCGGCGTATTGGGTGGCGTTAGTCGGCAAGTCCGCGACCGCGCCAAAATGCGCGCCGTGCGCCGCGTCCACCAAAAGATACCTGTCGCCTATAATCTCTTTGATTGCCTTTAAGTCTGTATTAATGCCGTAATAATTGGGCGCGGTCAAAAAAACCGCCTTTACATCGGGATTGGCAAGCAAAGCTTTTTCTATTAATTGGGGACTAAGGGGCAGGGCTATATCGTCTTTTATTTCGTTTTCAATTATCAAAGGCTCTACGCCCCATAACAAGCATCCGTTAAAAATTGATTTATGAGAAGCGCGCGCTACAATAATTCTGCCTTTAGAAAGAGCCGAAATTAAGGTTATTATTCCGCTTGTCGTGCCGCTTATAAGATAATGGGTATATTTAGAGTTATAATATCGCGCGGTCTTTTTTTCGGCAGCGGCAAGATAAGAAGTAGTGCTTCCATAATCTATCAAGTCCAATTCGGTAATGTCAAACGCGTCTAACAATCCTTTGTGCCCGGGCGTATGAAATCTTGAGGGGCTTTTTTGGGCGTATTGTCTTAGCAACTCAAAAATGTTCATTTGTATAAAATCCTTTTAGTCTATAAAGCGTAAGCTTCTTTATTATCTTTTAGGAAAATAATAGCGTCCCAGGCATGTTTAAATTCTATGGGCTGCGTTAACGCGTTAAACACGCCTTTGTTGCCGCCGCCCGCTGACTTGGAAAGGTTGGGATTGATTACGCCCATATAATATTTTATATAATCGCCTGTGGGCTGTCCGTCTTCGATTATCTCTGCATAATCCAATAAAATATCGTGCCCTAAGGCGTTGAGCTCTATGCCAAACTTTTTATCAAGGATTTGGTCGGATATTTCTATTTCCTCGTATTTTTGGCTTAATTTATCTTTTTGGGTTTGGTCAAATATATAATAGGCGGGAAAATCGCCGCTGTTAAGATAAGGGTTTATCGTGATTTGCTCGTTGCCGTCTTTTACTTCAAAACCGTCAAAGACGCTACCCTTTATTTGTCTTCTGTCTGAGACAAAATCATACTCAAAATCAAAACACACAAGCCTGCCGCTTGCCGCAAGATATCTAAAAGCGTCTTCCTGGGCGAGCACAAGGTCGTATGTAGTAAAAGAGGTAGCCAAAATCGCGTAAATAGTGTTTTGGTCGTAATAATCGTGATAAATAAAATTAACTTCTTTTACTGTTTTGTCGTCTAAAGCGTTGAGATATTCTATAAAATCGGTTTCAAATTCTTGCGCTTTTTCGTTGGAAATCGGGACAGTGACAAAGATGTCAAGCTTTTGGTAGTCTTTGGCTTTATCTAGCATGGAATAAATAAAAACCCATAAAAAGACAGCGGCTAAAATAAATAATATATATTTAAACCAATCATATTCCAAATGATTATTAAGTCTTTCTCTGGTAATTTCGTTATCCATCATTCTCTTTTTGGTTTCATTGTAGGAAATAATATAACATCTCTTATTGACGGGCTGTCCGTCAAAAGCATAACAAGCCTGTCTATACCTATGCCCAACCCGCCTGTGGGCGGCATTCCGTATTCAAGCGCCGTCACAAAATCTTCATCGTTCATATGCGCTTCTTCATCGCCTTCTATTCTCTTTTGGGCTTGCTCTATAAATCTCGCTCTTTGGTCTATGGGGTCGTTAAGCTCGCTGTAAGCGTTTGCCATCTCTCTGCCGCCAATAAACATCTCAAACCTTTCGGTAAGTCTAGGGTCGGCTGGCTTTTTCTTGGCTAAGGGCGACACTTCTAAGGGATAGTCGGTAATAAATACGGGCTGTATCAGATGCGATTCTACCAATTGGTCAAAAGCGTCATACAGCAATTCGCCCCAGCTATCAGCTTCAGTTTGGACGCCTTTGGCTTGGACTTCTTGCCGCAACCTTTTTATATCTTCAGTTTTTGAAAAATCAATGCCCGCGTATTCTTTTACTGCGTCAATCATAGACAGCCTTCTAAACGGCGCGGAAAGATTGATTTGCTCGCCGTTGTAAGTTATGGTTTTGTCAAAACCCAGCTTGTCCAAAACATAACTATAAATACTTTCTGTCAATACCATCATATCGTTGTAATCGTTGTAAGCGGCGTATAACTCTACCATGGTAAATTCGGGATTGTGCTTTACGCTCATGCCCTCGTTGCGAAACATCCTGCCCAATTCATAAACTTTTTCAAATCCGCCCACGATAAGCCTTTTGAGATACAACTCGGGCGCTATGCGCATATACATCTTAAGCCCCAAAGTATTGTGAAAAGTCTCAAAAGGTCGCGCGCTCGCGCCGCCTACTATCGTGTTTAGTATAGGCGTTTCCACTTCCAAAAATCCTTGCGAGTCTAGATACTGTCTGATTGCCGTGATAATTTTGCTTCTTGTAACAAAAGCCTCTTTGACTTCGGGGTTGGCTATCAAGTCCAGATATCTTTGACGATATCTAAGGTCGGTATCCCTTAGCCCGTGATACTTCTCGGGCAAGGGCAACAAGGACTTGCTCAAAAGCTCTATGTTTTCGGCGTAAATACTGATTTCGCCTTTTTGTGTCTTAAAGACTTTTCCGCTAACGCCCAAAATATCGCCTATATCCCATTTTTTGAACTCGTTATAATCAATATCGGGCGTATCGGCTCGGACATAGATTTGGATTTTGCCCGAATTATCCTGCAAATGCGCGAAACTTGCCTTGCCCATGACCCGTCTGGTAATCATCCGACCGGCAATTTTGACCTTTTGACCATCCAGCTTTTCAAACTGCTGAATTATATCCAAAGAATAATGCGTCTTATCAAACCGAGTCTTCTCAAAGGGGTTTTTGCCCTCTTTTATAAGTGAGTCCAGCTTTTCCTTTCTTTGTTGATAAATCTCGTTTTGGTCTTGTTGGTCTTGGATTGCTTGCGTTTCTAATTCTTTTGACATACTATATCCTTCTATATCCTCTCTCTTAACTAAGGATTAGTCAAACCCTTTGTAAGAATTAACTAATTTTCAAAATCTTAAACTTGATTTTGCCCGAGGGAACGGTAACTTCCACTATATCGTTTTTCTTATGACCTAGAAGCGCTTTACCCACGGGCGATTCTTTACTTAACTTATTTTGGTCGGGGTCGCTCTCAACCGTGCCGACTATCTTATAAGTAAAAGTCTCGTTCATATCCATATCCAAAATCTTCACGGTGCTGCCTACGCCCACGGTGTCTATATCGTGCTTTCCGTCTTCTATGACAATAGCCGTGCGAAGTTTGGTCTCAATCTCAAAAATTTCCCCTTCAATCATCGCTTGTTCTTCTTTGGCGGCATCGTATTCCGCGTTTTCGCTGATATCGCCAAATTCTCTAGCTTCTTTGATGCGTTCGGCGACTTCGCGTCTTGCTACATTTTTCAAATAGCTTAATCTTTCTTCAAGCTTTTTCTTGCCTTCAGCGGTAATTTCTTGCGGCATGTTTTAAGCTCCTTTAAAACCAAATAATTGTATTATTTAATTGAATTATTATATATTATGCTTTTGGTAAAGTCAATCTATCTATTGACAACCTTAATTTTTTGTATTTTGCTTCTTGTGTTTGTTAACTTGACTAAAATGCTATAAAAATATGCGTATAAAGCCTTTTAGATATATCCAAAAGCCGATACATAATTATATGCCCAAAAGAACGCAAAATGTATTACTTTTTGTGTTCTTGAACAAAATCTTGTATGCGGTTTAAGGCTTCGGTAAGGCTCTTTAGCGCCGTGGCGTAACACGCTCTTACATGATATTTGCCAAATTCCCCAAAAACAGACCCGGGTATAACGGCTACTTGTTTTTCTTCCAATAATCTTTGGGCGAACTCATCCCCGTCCATACCCGTAATCTCAACGCTAGGGAACGAATAAAAAGCGCCGCGCGGCTCAAAGCATTTGAGACCCATTTGTTTAAATCTATGCACAATAAATCTTCGTCTTTTGTCGTAATCTTGTTTCATTGACAAAATGTCCGACCAATTATCAGCCGCGCCGCTTTTTAGCGCCGTAATCGCCGCGTATTGAGAAAAGGTGGACGCGCACATTATGGTATATTGGTGTATCTTGATAATATGTCGGATGACTTCTTCGGGCGCGGCCAAAAAACCCAATCTCCAACCCGTCATAGCGAAAGCTTTGGAAAAGCCGTTGATAAGTAGCGTTCTTTCTCTCATGCCGTCTAATGATGCTATGCTTACATGCTCGGCGCCGTAAGTTAGAAAGCTATATATCTCGTCTGAGATAACTATCAAATCATGTTCCAAAATTATAGGGGCTATTTTTTTAAGATCTTCAATATCCATAAAAGCGCCCGTGGGGTTGTTGGGATACGGGATGATTATGGCTTTGGTTTTTGGCGTTATGGCGTCTAGGATGTTTTGGGGCGTGAGTTTGAAGTCGTCTTTTAGCTCGGTCTTTACAGGCACAGGCACTCCGTCGCACAATGTCACGCAAGGATGATACGAAACATAGGACGGCTCGGGGATCAATACCTCGTCGCCCGAAGACACAACCGCTCTTAACGCCAAATCTATAGCTTCGCTCGCGCCCACGGTAACCATAATTTCGTTCTCGGGGCTGTATTTTAGCCCGTATAAGCTATCCAAATACGAGCTTATCTGCTCCCTTAACTCAAGCAATCCCCAATTAGAAGTGTATTGCGTGTAGCCCTTTTGGATGCTTTTGATGGCCGCGTCTCTTACAGCCCACGGCGTTACAAAATCGGGCTCGCCCACGCCCAAAGATATCGCGTTGGGATATTCGTTGACAAGGTCGAAAAACTTTCTTATCCCGCTCGAGCGGAGTTTTTTGACCCTTGGACTTAATCGGCTTTCAAAATCAAACATGGACAGGCAGCCTCTTGTTTAAGCGTCCGTTCAAAAGCACGCCGCCGTCTTTGTATTTTTTGAGAATAAAATGCGTGGCTGTGCTTATGACTCTTTCCAAAGTGGACAATTTTTGGGATACAAACATGGCTACTTCTTTCAAAGTTTTGCCTTCTACTATAACCGCTAAGTCATAAGCTCCGCTCATAAGATACAAGCTCTTGACTTCTTCAAATTGATAAATCTCTTCGGCAATAGCGTCAAAGCCACGATTATGCTGGGGACTGACTTTGACTTCTATAAACGCTTCGACCAAGTCTTTGCCCATTTTTTCTTCGTTGATAACAGTCGTGTATTTTACTATAATACCCTTTGTCTCAAGTTCTTTTATGGTGTGTTTTACCTTTTGTTCTTCCACGCCCAGCATTACCGCTATCTCTTTGGGCGCATGCCTTGCGTCATCCGTAAGAATTTTTAAAATTTCTCGTTCTAACTTGGTCATTTTTTCTCCTTTGCTTTTTTCAAAAAAAAGCTCTTTGGGATTTTTTACCTTATCAATATTTTATAATCTTATACGGTTTTTGGTGTTTATTTCTTTATGAGTTTTTGACGCTGTTTAATAGTCCGCCCGCGACCAATAACTTTTTGGCGCGCTCGCTTATATTAAGCTCGGTTTTTATGATTTTGTTTTTGGTAATGTTCTTTACTTCTACCTTGCCGCTTAAAACCTGTTGCGGCGCGTTTTCTATAACTAGTTCATCGTCTTGCGATAAATCTTGATAATCCTGAGGGTCTATTATTTCCAAAGGCAAGATGCCGTTATTGATTAGATTGTCCCTATGAATTCTCGCGAATGACAACGCCAAAACGCCCTTTATGCCTAAATACAAAGGGACTAAGGCGGCATGTTCTCTAGAAGAGCCTTGCCCGTAGTTATTGCCCGCCACCAAAAATCCGCCGCCTTCTTTTTTGGCTCTTTGGGGAAACTCGCTGTCTATGGGCGTAAGGCAATATTCGGACAGATACGGGATATTGGACCTAAACGGCAAGAGTTTGGCGTCCGACGGCATAATATGATCCGTGGTTATATTGTCTTCCATTTTTAATAATACTTTGCCTGATACTTTATCCGTTAGTTTGGTGTTAATAGGAAAAGGCTTGATGTTAGGACCTCTTACTATTTCTATATCTTGAAAGTCCTCGGGCTTAAGTATTAAGTTGTCGTTTATCAAAAACTTTTCGGGCATCTTTACTTCTATGGTCTTAGTAAAATAATCCTTGGGCGACACAAAATGCCCGTGTAACGCGGTCAAAGCCGCGGTCTCGGCGCTTACTAAATAGACTTGGGCGCTTTTGGTCCCGCTTCGTCCGTAAAAGTTTCTATTAAAGGTGCGCACGGATACGGCGTCGGTTTTGGGCGCTTGTCCCATTCCGATACACGGTCCGCAAGCGCTTTCTAATATTCTGGCGCCCGCGTTTATCATGTCATACAACGCGCCGTTTTGCGCCAGCATACTCAAAACCTGCTTGCTACCCGGGCTTATGGTAAGGCTTACATTGGGCGCTATTGTTTTGCCCTTTAGGATTGCCGCTACCCTCATCATATCCAAATACGACGAATTGGTGCAACTGCCGATACATACCTGGTCAACCTTGATGTCTTTTAGCTCGCTGACCTTTTTTATGTTATCGGGCGAGTGCGGACACGCCGCCAAAGGCTCTAGTTTGGATAAATCTATCACAATCTTATGGTCGTAATGCGCGCCCTCGTCGGCTTTTAACTCCAAAAAATCTTGTTCTCTGCCTTGCGCGATCAAAAATCGCTTGGTGATATGGTCGGACGGGAATATGCTTGTGGTCGCCCCTAGTTCCGCGCCCATATTGGTTATCGTAGCTCGCTCTGGCACGCTCAAAGTCTGGACGCCCTCGCCACTGTATTCTATAATCTTGCCCACTCCGCCTTTTACGCTCAAAATTCGCAATACTTCTAGGATTACGTCTTTGGCGGCCGTGTTATTGACAAGCCCACCTCTAAGCTCAATATTGATAATTTCGGGCATCAAAAGATGATACGCTCCGCCGCCCATAGCGACGGCGACATCCAATCCGCCCGCGCCTATGGCAAGCATACCCAAACCGCCCGCTGTGGGCGTGTGCGAGTCCGAGCCCAAAAGCGTCATACCGGGCGCGCCAAAGCGCTCTAGGTGCACTTGATGACAAATGCCGTTGCCGGGCTTGGAAACATAAACACCGTGCGACAGCGCCACGCTCGTTATATAGGCGTGGTCGTCGGCGTTTTCAAAGCCTGTTTGCAATGTGTTGTGGTCGATATACGCGACTGACCTTTTGGTCTTTACTTTGTCAACGCCCATTGCCTCAAGCTGCAAATACGCCATAGTGCCCGTTGAGTCTTGGGTAAGCGTTTGGTCTATCTTGATGGCGATTTCCTCGCCAGGTATCATTTTTCCTTCAACTAAGTGGGATTCTATTATTTTGTAAGCAAGACTTTTTTTCATAAAATGTTTTTCCTTATTGTTTTTACTTATTATTTTTGCATTATTTTATCATACCGCGCAAAAAAAGTAAACGCATAAATATTTATACGCCAAAATATAGTTTTATAACTGAAAAATCTACCTAAATATCTTTAAAAACCCAAATTATGAAAACTAAATTATAACTTTTAAAAACCTATATTATTTATTTTGAATCGTCTTCTTTGCAAAATTCCAAAATTAATTTGTCAAAATCTATTGGCTCGACAAAATCTTCCTTAATAAAGCTAGTATTATTAAAAGACACAAAATGATTAATATGCTTTGACAAAATTACAGGGGTGGGTATGTCAAGCTCGTTGCAAATTTTTGAAACATAATCAAAAAGTTCGTCCTTTTTGAATTTTTGCTCAAAACTTGTAATTTGGTTTTTTTGAAGTTTATCTTCTTTTAGCGTCCTGACCCATATTGAAAACATCTGAATATCCTGTTAATAATATTTTAATTTATAATAAACTAGCGGCATTAAATAGTGGTATATGCCGCTACAATCTCGCTAAAAAACATAGTATGGTAATTTTTGCTCTCATAAAATTGGTCTTTGATTTTTTGGTCAATCAGGCTAAACCCTTCCATTCCGCCTTTATACAATACTTTACATTCTAGATGCAACCCGCAATCCGCTACGATATATGTATCTACAATTTTGGCGCGTGTTGGATGAAGATGTAGTTCTTTGAACTTGTCGGCTGTTCTGCCCGTAATCTGATTACAACGTAGCAAAGAATCCGAAAGGTCTTTTTGGGGAACGGATATGACGAACTCATGGTGCTTTTCTATTAAGTCATAAGTGTATCGGGTGTATCTTACAGGCGTGATAATTACGGGCTTATTCCAAATATAGCCTATCGCCCCCCAACCCAAAGTCATTATATTGGGCGGATTATTGCCCGCTACCAAGAACGCGCCCATTCTTTCCAAAACTTTTAGGGTTTCAAGTATATGCTTTTCGCTTATTGTCATTCTTTCCCTGCCTTTTTTGTGTATTATATCATAAAATATTATTTTTTGTTTATTAAACTTGAGCTTTTCGCAAAATAATATCAAACAATAATTATAATGCCAAAGCGGCAAATTATTGTCATATTTCATAATATTTAGTAAACTTTGATTAATGAAAAAAGTTGTAACCATTCAAATAGTCAGAGGCGCGATAATCGCCTCTTTATACGCGGGGCTTACTATATTGATGCAGCCGATATCATACGGGCCGATACAGTTTAGGGTCGCGGAAGCCCTTACTATATTGCCTTTGTTTTTCGTGGAGGCGATACCGGGATTGGCTGTGGGCTGTCTTTTGGCTAACGCTTATATGTATGGCGCTATTGATATGATTTTGGGCTCGTTGGCGACTTTGGTCGCAGCTATTTTGACAAGATATTCCAAAAAAATTTGGCTGGGCGTTGTCCCGCCTATCGTTATAAACGCCTTCACAGTCCCTTTAATACTTTTGTTGGTCGGCGAAGAGATTGGGTATTGGTTTACGGTCGCGACCGTGCTGGCGGGGCAAGCGGGTGCGGTCATAGGCATAGGCGTTCCGCTTTATTACGCTTTGAGACCGTTGGTCAAAAAAGGCATCTTAAAAACGCCCGACTCTTATTCTCCAAACGATAAATAATATCTTTATAATGTATAAAATTTGGGGATTGGGAAATAATCAAATTGCTCATCATTTTCCCCCTTATAATATGCAATAAGGACAGCTCTATTTTTCCTGTTGGCTGTCCTTTTTGCTGTTGGATTGGTTTTTAGATTTTGTCTTTTATGAAAACAGTATTTGGTTGATAATACTCTCAAGATATTCTTGACTGCCGCTTTCTACTTTGATTTCGTCCAAAGTCGAGGCGATTTCGGCAAGTTCTTTTAAGTTGGTTTTGCCTTCAACTATCTTTTTGCCTATGCCTGTTGAGTAACTTTGATATCTTTGGACGACAAAACTATCTATGCGCCCGTCCGATATAATTTTGTCCGCGGCAATAAGCCCTATCGCGAAAGCGTCCATACCCGCTATATGAGAGATAAATATATCTTTGAATGTGTTGGAGCTTCTGCGCGCCTTCGCGTCAAAGTTAAGAC
The DNA here is from genome assembly GCA_012840805.1 of Clostridiales bacterium. Taxonomy (GTDB): domain Bacteria; phylum Bacillota; class Clostridia; order Christensenellales; family DUVY01; genus DUVY01. The sequence continues at coordinate 23,124 of DUVY01000021.1, forward strand.
CGCCTTTGGTAAACCCGCCAGCTGATAGCACTTCATACATACAAAGAGTGGTTTGATATACATCGGTGGGGAATTGGTCCGTATCCCAGCCTAGCAAAGTATCGCCTTGATTGGCGTCAATTGAGCCGAACATATTATTATCTTTAGCTACTCTTAACTCGTGCTGAAAAGTGTGTCCCGCCAAAGTCGCGTGATTGGCTTCTATGTTTAGCTTAAAATATTGGTCAAGTTCGTAAGATTTCAAAAAACCTATGACGGTAGCGGCGTCAAAATCATATTGATGTTTTGTAGGCTCTTTGGGCTTGGGTTCTATATAAAAATCGCCCTCAAAACCTATACTCTTGGCATAATCTACTGACATTTTCAAAAACCTAGCCAAATTGTCAAGCTCTAGTTTCATATCGGTGTTGAGCAATGTTTCGTAGCCTTCCCTGCCGCCCCAAAAGACATAACCTTCGCCCGAAAGTTCCAAAGTGGCGTCTAGCGCCTCTTTGACTTGGGCGGCGGCGTAACAAAACACATCGGCCGAAGGCGAAGTCGCCGCGCCGTTCATATATCGCGGATGCTCAAACAGCTTCGCTGTGCCCCATAATAATTTTTTGTTATAATCTTGCTGAAGCTGTTTTAGAAGCTTGACTATTTCTTTTAGGTTTTTGTTGGTTTGGACTAAGGTGTCGCCCTCGGGCGCTACATCGCGGTCGTGAAAGCAATAAAAATCAATATCTAATTTATCCAAAATCTCAAACGCGGCGTAAGCTTTTAGTTTGGCTGTTTCCATTGGGTTAGCGCCGCCAAAACTTTTGTCCATTGAAGCCGCGCCAAACATATCTATGCCTTCGCCGCACAGCGTATGCCAATAGCTCATAGCGAACCTTAGATGCTCGCGCATTGTTTTGCCCCTTATTACTCTGTCGGGCTCGTAAAACTTAAAACTCAAAGGGTTTTTGCTGTCTTTGCCCTCGTATTTGATTTTGGGGATGTCTTTAAAAAATTCTCTCATATCAACCAACCTCGCTTAAAATTTTGAATCTATATTTTAAATCATCATACAAAGCTTTGTAAATTTTATAATATTGATCGTATATTTGGGAAGCTGCCATGTCAGGGGTCGTTTTGTTTTCAAGTTTTAATATGTTTTCGCAGGCGGTTTTTACATCTTTATATAACCCCGTTCCTATACCTGACAAAATGGCAGCGCCCAAACATCCGCCTGCGTCTTGCTGCAAGGTATAAACATCGCATTTGAAATTGTCGGCAAGCATTTTCCGCCAATACGGGCTTTTAGCTCCGCCGCCGCCCGCTACAATGTATTCGGGCTCAATGCCCATATCAATCAATATATTAAGACAATCTCTTTGGCTGTAAGTTATGCCTTCTATGACCGCCCGCGCAAAATGCGCCTTGGTGTGTATAGCGCTTATGCCAAAAAATACGCCGCGCGCGTTTGTGTCCAGATGCGGAGTGCGCTCGCCCATTAGATAAGGCAAGAAGATAAGATTGTCCGCGCCTATTTTGAGTTTTTGGACTTGATCCATAATAATGTCGTATATATTAAGCTTTTTATCAGCGGCCTGCTTTGCCTCGGTTTGATAAAAATTATCCTTAAACCATTTTAGGCTCAATCCCGCGCCTTGCGTCACGCCCATAACATGCCATTGCCCTTCCACAGCGTGACAAAAAGTATGCACTCTGCCTAACTTGTCAATCAACGGCTCTTGGGTATGGGCAAACACCACGCCGCTAGAGCCCAAAGTGTCCGACACTCTGCCTTTATCTATAATCCCGTTGCCCACGGCGCTTGCCGCCTGATCGCCCGCTCCGCCCGCCACAGGCGTGCCTTTACATAACCCTGTCTCTTCTGCCGCTTGGGCGTTAACATAACCGCTTATATACGAGCTTTCATATACTTCGGGCAAAATTTTGGTATCAATCCCTAAAATTTCGCAAAGTTCGCCCGACCATGTTCTTTTGGGCACATCCAAAAGCTGCATGCCGCTGGCGTCGCTCACTTCTGTCGCCAAAACGCCCGTTAGTTTGAATCTGATATAGTCTTTGGGTAATAATATATGAGCGCATTGTTTATAAATATCGGGCTCGTTGTCTTTGACCCATAATAATTTTGCCGCCGTGAACGCGGGCATCGCGGGATTTGCCGTAATTTCTATAATTTTGTTTCCGCATTTTTCGGCTATTTTTTTGGCTTGCAAGTCGCTTCTGCCATCGCACCAAATGATAGAATTTCTTAACAGGTTTTTTGAGCTGTCCAGCATCACAAGCCCGTGCATCTGACCCGAAAGCCCGATGCCAGCGATATCTTGCGGATTTATCTTGCTTTGGTTAAGGACATCTTTTATGCCCAAAACGGTCGCCTTCCACCATTGGAGCGGGTCTTGTTCCGCCCAGCCGTTTTTGGGCTGTATCAGCTCATATCCAAATATTGACGAAGCCACAATTCCGCCAAATTGGTCAAACAAAACGGTCTTCGTGCCGCTTGTGCCTATGTCAATGCCTATAAGATATTTCATTGCTCTTTCCCCGTTTGATTTTTTAGCTCTATCTTTAAGACAGTTATATCCTTGTATTTGGACGGCGCTATGTCCACAAAAGTATATTGCGGATAATTTGTCGCCACCCATTCGGTCATAATATTTAGCTCGCTAAAGTCGTCAAGCATAATAATTTTTTGGATGTCTTTTCTGTCTATTGATGGAAACAATAAAGGACCAATGGGGCGCTCGTAAATATGCGCGAATATTATATTATCTTTTTTTGTATATCTGCCCCATTCGGGCTTGGGCAAGCCGCTGTCTGTACATCCATAAATACTTTCGCCGTAAACTTTGAGCCAACCGCCTATTTTTTGTAATATCTGTATACACTCTTGCGGAATATTGCCTCTGGCGTCAGGTCCGACATTAAGTATCATATTGCCGCCTTTAGAAACCGCCTCGGTCAATTTTTTTATAATCAAATCGGCGCTTTTATAATTTTTGTCCGCCGAGTTGTATCCCCAGCTTTCGTTCATTGACACGCAAATTTCCCAAGGCACATGCTCGCCCGCCTCGTTTTTGAGCGCCTGTGGCGGCATAAGCTGTTCGGGACAGGCAAAATCGCCGCTAAAAATCTCGGGGTTTTGGCTCATAATACCGCCTAAGTTTTCGCCCGAGGCGTCCAATCTGCTGTTTATTAAAATTTCGGGCTGATAATTACGAATCATCTTCACAAGCTCGCTTGCGCGCCAATACTCGCCTCTATATTGATCATAAGAAAAGTCAAGCCACATTAGGTCAATCTTGCCATAATTGCTGACAAGCTCTTTTACTTGGGCGTGCATATAGTCCAAATATTTGGAAAAATCTCTCGGCGTATCGTATTTTGGATTATCGCGCATAGGATGAAAGGGGTCTTTATATGCGGGATAATGCTCGTGACGCCAATCCAACAAAGAATAATACAGCCCTACCTTAAGCCCTTGCGCCCTGAACGCGTCTAAAAACTCTTTGACTACATCTTTTTTGAGTTTGGTATTGGTTATCTTGTAGTCTGTTAGTTTGCTGTCAAATAGACAAAAACCGTCATGGTGTTTTGCCGTCAATACGGCGTATTTCATCCCCGCTTCTTTGGCGCATTTTGCCCAATTATGCGCGTCAAAATCAACGGGGTCAAACATCTCAAAATATTGGTCGTAATCTTCATCAGGGATTTTTTGAATGCTTTTTATCCATTCGCCCTTTGCCGCAATGGCGTAAAGCCCCCAATGGATAAACATCCCAAATCTAAGATTTCTAAACCAAAGGCTGTTTTCAAATCTTTTACTCATCAATCAATCTTCTCCAAACACCTAAAGCTGTATGGTTCTATCTCAATTACCCCCGATAGTTTGGTTGATGTTTCAACATCCAAATATTGTCCGTCTAGTTCTACCCAGCCTTTTTCGTAGAATAATTCAATTACGCAATAGCCTATTTTGTCGCCGTTTCTTCTTTTGATTGCCAATACATTGGAACTTGTCTTTAGCTTAGGCGCGCAATCGGCTTTTTTTAGATAGGTTTTTATTAGCGCTAATAATCGCTCTTGCTCGGGCATCGCGCCCATTACGACTATTTCGCCTTTTCCTACCTTGCAACCGACTATGGCGGCTTTTTGGTCTATTGACGGGCTCGGCGAATTATACCTAGCGATAACTTTGTGCTCGGGCTTGGTCAAAAAGACATCGTTCCATATGGTCGTTTTGCTCAATATCCCGTCTTCAAACTCAATGGTATTATTCAAACAAGTGGACGGAATTTGATAAATATTTTGTATGCCTGTTAAGTCTTCAATAAACCCGAATACCGAATTTCTATACTTCGCGTAATAGCGGTTGCGTATGTCGGTCAGCGGTCCTGCTATCCAGATCCCGCCTTGGTTAACCCATTCTATAAGCCTAGCGGCAAAATCCCCTTCTTCTATTGATATCAAAAATGGCGAATACAAAACTTTGATGCCGTCTAAAGAATTATTGGGATTATGAACGCTCGGCGCTATGCCGTCTTTTAACAAAGGATAATAACAATTTTTAATAATATTTTCGGTATAGTGAAATCCCGCTACTACTTTTTGACCTTCAAAGATATTATAGGCGTTGCTTGAAAAGCTCATAGCAAACTCCGCTTTGTCAAGCTCAAACTCGGTCAAAAATTGTTGGCACTTTTCCAATGTTTGAGCCGCTTGGACGGTTTCGTCAAAAACATGAACGGGCTTGCCTTGCGATGTTATGACCGAAGAATGCATAAGCTCGGGTCCCGCGTAATGCGCCCTAAACAGCCAATACAAATTCATCTCGCCCCTAAAAGCAAAAGGAATCAAAGTGTTTATATAATTATAACCAATGGGGTAAAGACTTGGATTGACGCTGTTCGCGCCGTTCGCGGTGGTGGCTGTTTCGGTGTTCCAAAACGGTCTGTCTTTTAGTCGGGACATATAATCCATCCAAAACGCGCACTCATAAAAATTTTCCTTAGAGTGATAATGATTAATCATTACCACATCTAGATTTTGATTGGTTATATAATGGTCCTGACTTACAAAGGTCATCATATCCGTTCCGATTGGAACTTTTATGCCGTTTTCTCTTAAGATGTCGGCTTGGCGGGATATAAAATTGGCGTTGCTACGCATTTGAAAATCTATGTATTCGGTAGTAAAAGCCGGATGAGAGCCCCAATCTTTGATTTTGGGATACTCTATTTGGTCAAAGGCGCTATATTCTATGCTCCAAATTCTAAGCGCCATTTGTTTATTGAGATTGTCTATTGTTTTGTATTTTTTCTTAAGATGCTTGTAAAACTCCTTCATACAAAAATCGCAATGACAGCCTTGAAGCCAGGGATAGATTTCGTTATCTATTTGCCAGCCTATGACAGCCTCGTGGTCTTTAAAGTACTGCGCCATCTTAGATACTATCTTTTGGACATAGCTATTAAAGACCGGGCTGTTGGGGCAGCCGTGTCCGCGCCCGCCGTGAACAGCGTATGAGCCATTGTCATCGCGCCTTAAAATTTCGGGGTGTTTTTTAGTAAGCCATATAGGAGGAGTATTGGAAGGAGTGCAAAGAATGCTGTAAATGCCGTTTTGATACAGCTTGTCAACTACTTTTTTGAGCCATTTAAAATTATATTGTCCCTCTTGAGGTTCAAATACGCTCCACGCGAATTCGCCCATCCGCATAACATTAAGACGGGCTTTTTTCATATATTCTATGTCTTCGTCTATGGTTTCAAAATAATATACCTCAGGATAATACGCCGCTCCTAAATATAAATTTTTTTTTGACATCATTTCTCTCTTAATCTATTGTAGCAGATTGTTTTGGTTTTGTAAATAGCGTTTTTTTATTTTAATGAAACCGTTATGTTGTTTGATTCTGCCTCAAGCATCAAGCCGCGTTCTGTGACTTTGGCTTGCGCGCCTTGAATTTCGGCGTTTTTTATCCCGTTAAGAAGTATATATTTTACTTCGCCTTGAGTTATTATGTTGATAACATCTTGTTCTTTAGTCGCGTTTACTTTGGCTTGTCTTTTTTGGTCATAAGTATTAACAACGCACTCAGCGCGGGATTGAAGATTAAATATCTCATATACCGTATCGGCGATATAATCGTAATCAGGGCGGTCATTGACGCTTCCTTTGGGAATAATGCTGTCGGAACGAACATACATAGGCAGCGAGAAAAAGTCATATTGCTTTTTGTGCCATCTGCCGCCTTGAAGTTTTTCGCCGCTTAGATAATGAACCCATTCGCCCTCGGGCAAATAAAACTCGCACCAATTGTCTTTGGATAGCACGGGCGCGACCAATATATCTTTTCCAAACATATACTGTCTGTCTAGGTATTTGCAGGTGGGCTCGTCAAACTCAAAAAACATCGGTCGCATAATAGGCGTGCCTTTTTGGTGCGCTGTTATAGACGCTTGATATATGTAAGGCATTAACGAGCATTTTAGATTGGTAAAAAACCTTAAAACATCGCAGGCTTCCTCGTCATAGACCCAAGGCACTCTATACGCGCCCGAACCGTGCAGTCTGCTGTGCGACGACAAAAGCCCAAAGGCGACCCACCTTTTGTATATATCGGGCGGCGAATTGTTTTCGAATCCGCCTATATCGTGGCTCCAATAACCAAAACCGCTACACATCAAGGACAGTCCGCCCCTTAGGCTTTCCGCCATAGAATTGTATGTGGAATTACAATCTCCGCCCCAATGAACAGGAAACTTTTGTCCGCCCGCGCAAGCGCTTCTGGCAAATAATATCGCCTCGTTTATGCCCTTTTTTCTTTGCAACAACTCAAAGACGCAGGCGTTATATAAATAAGTGTAATAATTGTGCATTGCCCTAGGGTCAGAGCCGTCATAATAAACCGCGTCTTCGGGGATTTTTTCGCCAAAATCGGTCTTAAAAGAGTCCACGCCCATATCTATTAATTTTTCAAGTTTGTCCGAATACCATTGGCGCGCTTGGGGATTGGTAAAGTCCACTATCGCCATGCCCGCCTGCCATTCATCGCGTTGGTATATCCGCCCGTCCGCGCGCTTTAAGAAGTAGCCGTTTTTTAGGCCTTCTTCAAACATCTGCGTTTTTTGGGCAATATATGGATTAATCCAAACGCATATTTTTAGACCTTTTTTGCGAAGCCTTTTTAGCATGCCTTCTGGGTCGGGGAACGAATCCTTATCCCATACCAAGCTGGTCCATTCAAATTCCTTCATCCAAAAACAATCAAAATGAAAAGTGCTCAAAGGAATCTGGCGCCTTTGCATTTCGTCTATAAAGAAATTAACAGTTTTTTCGTCGTAATTGGTGGTAAACGAAGTTGACAGCCAAAGCCCATACGACCAAGGCGGCAATAACGCGGGTCTGCCGGTTAATTGGGTGTATTTGTCCAAAATATCAGCGGGCGTTTTGCCGTATATGATTACATACTCCAGCTCTTCGTCAGCCACGGAAAATTGGGTTTCCTCTACCTTTTCGCTTCCTATCTCAAACGAAACAAGGTCGGGCGTGTTGACAAAAATCCCATAGCCCTTGCTACTCATAAAAAAAGGCACATTTTTGTAAGACATCTCGCTTGCCGTTCCGCCGTCCACATTCCATATATCTATGGACTGGCCGTTCTTGATAAAGGGCGTAAATCTCTCGCCGCCGCCATAGATGCATTCGCCCACGTCAAGCTCTAAGCCATTGACCAAGTATCTGGTTTGTGTGTGTTTGTCCGTCATTATTGACAAAGATTTGTCCAAATAACCCGTAAGCTTTTTATCGCCCGCGAAAAACGATATATTAAACGGCTTTTTTTGGGCGCGCATCGTAAGGTTGCCAGAGGTCAACTCAGCGCCGCTTTCGGTTATGCGGATGTCTATATTTTTGCGTTCCCATTCAAATTTTTTGATATTTCTTTTGCCGCCTTTGTGACCGATTAGCCTTATGCTTATACAATCTTGAAGCGGAGAATACGCTTCTATAGTCAAAAGACCCAAATTAAGCGTATGATAACGAAATTCAATGTTTCTAAACGGACAATACATAGTCAGCAAGTTTTGGGATTGTCTTATATCCCTGATTTCTCGCGCGTACTCAGCATTAAATTTTTCTTTTACTGTCCAAAGCCCTTCCGTAAATTTCATGCTATCCCCTTCTTAAATAATATTTTTTAAAAAAGGCTAAGGGGCAAGAAATTTGCCCTAAGCCTTTTTATTAAAAATCTAAAGTGTAAAAAAGTTTTCATAGCCATATTACAAATTAATTTTTTATGCCAATATTTGTCATAAGATTAAGCGATTAATTTTAAGTTATTAGCCTTTTAAAGCGCTTTATAAACACCATTTTACCATTATTTTGATAAATTTTGCAAGTTTTTTGATGCGCATACAAATATTGTTACAAAAATTATCTATTGACAAAACAATTTAAAATATATTAATATTGTTATATAAAGATTATAAAGTCTGTTTGCCAAAAAATATATGTCAATTATTTTAAAGTTAAGCCAAAAATTGCTCTTCAAAACTGATTAACAGATGTTTTGGTTTTTGTGGGAGGGGAAAATGAAAGAAGAAATGGTCAATTCTATGTATGAGTTATTAAGAGATAGGGGTAACGACCTTTATATACAGTATGCCGATTTTGATCATTGCGATGTGCATTTTCATCAATGTATAGAGCTTGCTTTGCTGGAAGCAGGCGAGATGGTAATTACCGTCAACGGCAAAAGCGAAGCGTTTAGAAGAGGGCAAAAGGGTCTGGCTTTTATCGCCAGTTATGATGTGCACCATATCTTGCGTTCTGATGACAGTAAAATTATTGTCTGCATTATTCCGGCTTTCTTTTTGAAAGGTTTTTTTGAAGCGGCGGACGAACTCAATTATCAAAGCTGTTTTATTAAAGACCAAGAGTTTATAGATAAAATTTGGCTATTGCTCAAAGAATTGATGGAACATAAAAAAAGCAATCTCTTGTTGGTAAAAGGCATAGTCTATACTATTTTGGGGCATTTGATTGAAAGCAAAATGCTAAAAACCGCCAATGACCCCGCGCCCAATCAATTGACCCAAAAGGTGTTGGAATATTTAAACAATAACTTCAAATCAAAAATTACATTGGACACTTTGGCGGCAGAGTTCAATTACAGCAAATATTATTTTTCTAAGATATTTAATCAATATTTCGCGTGCAATCTTTCAACCTATGTCAATATGTTAAGAGCGACCTATGTCGCCGCTCAACTAAACGAAAACTCCGCCGAAAAAAATATAGTGGAATTGGCGTTTGATGCGGGCTTTGATAGTATGAGAACATTTTACCGTAGCTTTTATCAATTATTCAAAACAAGTCCCAAAAATTTTAAAAAGCAGATGTATTGTCAACAAAAAGCCATCAAATAGCGGATAAAAATAGCCTTAATTTTAGAATAAAAAGTTGAGAAAATAAAAAAATGAAGCGGCTTAAAAATAAGCCGCTTCAAATATATATGATAAGGGGGAAAATGATGAGCTATTTGATTTTGTTGTCCATACCATCTAGCTTACGAATTGAATTATAATATCAATTTAATTTCTTGTCAACTCTTTTGGGTGACTTTATTACACAATTTGAGAACAAATGTGTGACAGTTCTTTCCAATTATTTTTGAGGATCTATTTTTATTCTTTTTTCGCCCTCAAAGACTAACCCAATCGTTCCTGGTCCGGTATGTGTTCCTATAATTGGTCCTATGTAACCTATCTTTACCTCTTTGACCAAATTTTCTTCCAAAAGCATATTTTTAAGTTCTTGGGCGGTTTCAATATCGTCCGCGTGCGCGATATACGCCTTGGATACGTCTTTTTTGGCGTATTCTTTGAACGCGTTGACAGCGTATTTTAATGTTTTAGTCGCGCCGCGTTCTTTGTCAAAAGGAACAAGCTGTCCTTTGTGATTGATAATTATTATGGGACGAATGCCCAATACCGAGCCTACCATAGCGACCGCTGGACTTACCCGTCCGCCTCTTTTTAAATGGAACAAATCTTTCGCAAATATAAAATGATGCAGCCTTTCAATAACTTCTTCTAGATATTGGGCTGTTTCTTGGGCGCTCTTTCCCTCGTCTCTTAGTTGTCGGGCTACGTCTAGAATATACCTTTGACCTTGAGTCGCAGCTTTGGAGTCAATGGCATAAATTTTGCGGTCGGGATATTTTTCCATTACCTCTTTTGCCGCTAATTGCGCGTTAACGGCGGTATTGGATAATCCGCCCGATAAAGCGATATGGACGATATCGCCTTTTTCTTCTTTAATTAATTTCTCAAAATATTCGGCCGTTTCAAAGGGCGACAATTGCGTGGTCTTGGACATTTTGCCCGACCTTAAAACTCCGTAAAAATCCCTATACTCTTGGTCGCTGTCATAATGATCTCTATACTCGACATCGTCAATAATGTAAGCCATAGAGATATACTTTATATTGTGCGTCTTTAACTCGCTTTTGTGGCAATCGCAACAAGAATCTGAAGATAAAATAAAACTCATTTTTCGACTCCTTATAACAAAAATATCATAAATACTTTATAAATATAATATTTTTTTGGATTTTTTACAATATATTTCTTAATAAATTCTATATTTGTATTTTTTACCAAAAAAAACATCCCTTGTATTTAGGGATGTTTTAGTATTGTTTTATCAAATTTTTATTCGTTTTAATCTTCCCAATCGTCAAAATCTTCGCATTCGTCGCAACAGCATTCGTCGTCATGCTCCAAAATTTCGCCATCTTCATAAGCATCCGTAAAAATTTTGAGTTTTTGGTCTATATCGTCTTCGTCGTTATTTTTGGGTTTGGCAATATCTTTGTAAATATGCCATACTTCCGTATATTCCTCGTATTTTTGAGGCGGTATTATAAGCAAAGGAGTCAAGGATTCTATCTCAATAAAGCGGTCATTGGTGTAGGTTTCAAAATTGCAGTTAAAATTGGGATACAGCGCGTTTTCAAAAAAAGGAAATTCCTTGACCACAAGGTTGTTATGGTTAAAATACGCCGCCCAGCCTCTATGACAGGTGGTTCCTATTTTGAACGCTTCTTTTTTGTTTGTTTGTTGGACGGTGATATATTTGTCGCCCCAATAAACTCTTGGGTCGTTCATTGAGCAATACGGCCAAACAGCGACAGCTCTATTGGCGACAAGCCCCGTATCGTGATTGGAATTGGGAATGACCAACAATCCGCCTGTGTCAAACATTGTAAGCCCCCACAGCGCAATCTCCACATCAAACATACCGTGATTGGTTATACGGTGGTCGACATAAACAACGCCGTCTTCATCCATAGTAATACGCATTGATTTGGATAATAGGGTCTTTTGCTCTATTGGCGCGTGTAAAATCACGCCGTCTTCCAAAATGCGAAATTCTACCGCGCTATTGTCGGGCTGATAGGTACGGATTAACTCTTCGGGCGCGTGCCATAGCCTGTGCCCGCCATAGTTAGCAAACTCTTGTCCGCCTGTCTTGCCGGCGGTCTCAGGAAACACCACCATATGATTTTTGCCGCCGTCTATGGTATAGCTTATTATTCTAGGTCCGATATCGGTGGTAACAATAACTTCCACTTCGCCGTTGGTAATGCTTATGCAGTTTTCCCAACCTTGAAAACTTTTTTTACTTACCGTAATCATTTTTTGAATTCTCCCTATTTTTGTTTTTTACTTATATATTGTAACCCAAAATGACTTTAACTACGCCTTCATTCAATCGCGTCATAAAACCTGACATGTTCGCCCTTATAAATAAGTTTTATCTTGCCCGTGCGACCGTTGCGATGCTTGGCTACAATAAGATCAATATCTTGGGGCTCGGAAGACGATACAATTTCTTCGTCTTTTTTAGCGCGGTGTATAAACAGAACAATATCGGCGTCTTGCTCTATAGCGCCCGATTCTCTTAAGTCAGATAATTGCGGCGCGCTCTTGCGCTCTTCGCTCTTTCTGGACAGCTGGCTCAAAAGAAGTATGGGCACATTGAGTTCTTTTGCCGTTATTTTCAAAAACCTTGTTATATCTGCTACCTCTTGCGCGCGCGTATCAAAACGGTCTTTATTGGGAGTGATAAGCTGTAAGTAGTCAATCATTACCACATCCAGCCCTCTTTCTTTGCGCATCCTTAGACACTTATTCAAAATATCTTGGGGGCGTATGTAAGAAGAATCGTCAATATATAATTCGCATTCGTCCAAAATCTTAGTGGCGGCAAAAACCTTGTTCCATTCTTCCGCGCTCAAAGCGCCTTTTGCCGCGTTGGTCATAGAAACGCCGCCTACTGAGCAGATAAGCCTTTGCATCAGCTGTTCTTTGGACATTTCCAAAGAAAACACCGCGCAATGAAGTTTGGGCTTTTGACCGTTTACTATTTTTCTGTTTACATTCAAAGCGATATTGGACATTATATTCATAGCGAGCGCCGTCTTGCCCACGCCCGGTCGCGCCGCTAGCAGTATAAGGTCGGATGGATGAAGACCGTTGAGCATATTGTCTATGCCGACATAACCCGTGGAGATGCCCGCTCTAAACGCGGGGTCTTTTAGCTCGTCTAACTTTTTCAAAACAGGCACGGTCAGTTCTTTGACCTTGATAAGCTCGTTTCGCTCTTGCTCTTTGTTGATATCATACAAAGCGCTTTCGGCGTTCGCCAGCACTCTTTCGGCGTCTTCGTTTTCATATGCCTGCTCTACAGCGTAAGAACAAGTCTCAATAATCCGTCTTAGCATGGATTTGGATTTTACTATTTCAGCGTGTTTTTTGAAATTGGCCGAAGTGGGCACAATAGACGCCAAAGAGCTTATATACTGGACGCCGCCAGCAAGCTGCAACTGCCCCATACGCTCTAGCTCGTCCGTTAATGTGATTACATCCAATGTGGTGTTGACATCGGGACGGGATAGGACATTTTCCATCGCCTCAAAAATTATCTGATGAGCCTCGGTAAAAAAGCAATTTTTGTTAAGCTCTTGAATAATATAAATCGCTGCGTTATTGTCAATAAGCATACAGCCTAAAACCGCCTGCTCGGCGTCTAAATTATGTGGCATCCTGCGCGTTGTAGCCAAAACGCTTCTTTTTTCTGTGTTTTTGGCGCGAGCTGCCATATCCCCTCCTAAAAAATTAAGTCAATTATTAATTATTATATCAAAATAGTTTTGTTTTTTGGTTTGATTTGGATTTTGTCTTAAATCCCTTGCCTCAAAACTATTTAAAATATTGATTAGCCTAAAAATTTTTCATCGCCCAAAAAGATGCTGGCTCAAAAATTTAGGGCGATTTGATTATATTTATTTTTTAGTTATATTCGTCTCCAAAAACTGAAGGCGGCGCTTTGGGCGGCGGCGGGATAATTGGCTCAATTTTGGGCCTGTTTCTTTTGGAAATAAAGGCGACCAATACCAATATACCCGCGAACACAGCTGTCAAGCCCAGCGCCAAGATATTCCAGCCTACGCTGTTGGGCTTTAGAACAACCAAAGTTATCTCCTCGCCTATTGTGTCGTTGTCGTGTTCCCAAATCAAATTGGTGCCATAAGCGCTTTTTTCAATAGCGTGGGCTGTGTTTTCTAATCTGCCCCTTGCGTATGACAATATAAACCGGTAGAGAAGTTGTTGAGCATCGTCTTTAGGAATGTCGGGAAAAGTTTTCCTAAAGCCCGCAAAAACCGTGTTGCCTTGCGAATCTTTCAGCCCGAGCATAAAAATTTGGTCAAAATATACTTTGCCTTGAGAATCGGCTTCGGGATATAATTCGCCGTCATATAACTCCAACCATTTTTCCTTAACTACCAAAAGGGGCGATTGTATCTTTTGGATTAATCTATAATAGAAAAATCCTTTTTTTACTTCGTCGTAAGGTTTGTTTTGCTCGCTTTTAGTTATTCCGTAAAAATCGTAATAATCTTGTTGGTCTTCAAAGGTTTGATTAAAAGTTATAACGGACTTTTCTTGATCAAAGTCTAGATAACATTTTAAACTGGGGTTCTCATAACTAAATCTAAGCGAATCTCTTTCTAACTCTGTCGGGGTAAGCGCTTTGCCGCTATATAAACCAAAAAACCTGAACAAAAATGTTTTCATTCGTTCAGCGGTGTAATAGTATTGCGCCAAATACTCTTCGTCCAAATAGATTTTGTATTGATGAGTCAAAGAATAATCAAAATTTTGGGAATGCGTATATTCTATTTGTGCGCAGCCAAAAAAGCCAAAACTTATGACAGCGATGAATAATATAATTAATAATTTTCTCATAATAATTTTTCCAATTCTTTTACCGTATTTTTAAACACTATCATAGCCTTATTATATGGCCCAGGCGTAGCAAGGTCAACATTCAAATCTTTCATAATCTCGTAAGGTGATTTTGAGCCGCCAGCTTTTAAGAAATCCATATATTTATCCAAAATACCCTGTTCGCCGTTTATGATTCTTTGGGATATGTCTATCGCCGAGGTTATGCCCGTGGCGTATTTATACACATAAAAAGAACGGTAAAAATGGGGTATTCTCGCCCATTCTATAGCAATCTCGTCGTCATAAGTTACAGCGTCGCCGTAATATCGTTTGTTAATGTCCGCATATATCGAATTTAGCAAGGACGGCGTCAAGGGCTGACCTTCTTGCACCATATCATGCGCCTTTTTCTCAAACTCGGCAAATTGAGTCTGGCGGAACAAGGTGGTCCGTATCGCGTCAAGCCTGTAAGACAATAGATATTTTTTGACCGCGGGGTCTTTTGAGGTCTTTAACAAATAATCAAGAAGCAGCATTTCATTGACAGTGGAAGCCACTTCCGCCACAAAAATCTCGTATCTTGCCTTGGACACAGGCTGGGATTTTGAGCTGTAATAGCTGTGCATCGCATGCCCTAACTCGTGGGCGATAGTGAACACATCGTGCGTGGTCTTATTATAATTAAGCAAAATAAAAGGATGGACAGTCGTAGCGTCGATGCTATACGCGCCGCTTCTTTTGTTGGGGGTTTCATAAACATCTATCCACCTTTCATTAAAAGCCTTATCAAGTAGCGCCTGATATTCTTCGCCCAAAGGCTGAAGACCCTTTTTTACCAACTTGGTCGCTTCTTCGTATTCAAGCTTTAGGTCGGCGTCTTCAACCAAAGGCACATACATATCATACATATTATATTCAGGATAATTAAGGACTTTTTTTCTAAGCCTGATGTATCTATGCAGCGCGTCCAGATTATCATTGACCGATTTTATCAAGGTATTATAAACCTCAATAGGCACATCCTCGCCCGACACGGCTTTTTCAAGATATGAGTTATATTTTCTCGCTTTGGCATAAAATATATTTTTTTTGACATTGGCGTAATAATTGGCGCTTATTGTGTTGATAAGTTTTTTATATTGGGCATAAAATGCCTTATACGCCTTCGCCCTTACTTGTTTGTCCTTGTTTTGCATAAGCAGGCTGTAATTGCCGTGCGTAATCTTTATGGTTTTTTTGTCAACTTCTATTTCGGGCGGGATAAAATCGGCGTTGTCTATCATTACAAAAATATCCCTAAAATCGCCCGCGAAATCGCCCGCCATCGCCAAAAGTTTTTCTTCGTCTTTGCTTAATATATGCTGTTTTTGTTTAATCAAAAGCTTGAGCGTATAGTCATAATCTTTAAATTCGGGATCTTGAGCCATCTGTTCTAATTGTTCTTGGGGTAATTGAGATAATTCGGGGTTAATAAAGCTTGTTTGGGCGGAAGCTTGGCTCGAGAACATAGCTATTTTGCTATACATAGACACATACTTGTCGTTGGTCGTGTCTTCATCCTTGCGACAAAGCGCGTAAACAAACAGCTTTTCTAATATTAGCCCAAACTCGTCCGAAAGCCTCAAAACTTCTAAGATAGTCTTAGGCTCTTTTAGTCTGCCCGCGAATTTTGAAAACTGGGACAATCGGGCTTGAAGCTCTTTAAAATCTTGCTCCCAAAGCTCGTCCGAGGGGTATATATCTTCTAATTTCCATTTGTATCTTGTGTCTATTTGGTCTCTTTTTGATACTTCCATAAAAAAATCCTCTTTAGTTTTTGTTGGACTGAACGGGCGCGGGCGCTCTGCCGCCGCGCTCAATAAACCTATCCGGTCTAAATCTATTGACATCCATTATGGGCGCGCTTCCCAATAACCCGCCAAACTCAGCTCTTTGGCCTAAAGTCTTGCCTTCCACGGGAATAATCCTTACGGCTGTGGTTTTGTTATTGATAACGCCTATGGCGCACTCGTCCGCGATAATTGCCGAGATTATGTTTTCGTCGGTGTCGCCCGGTATGGCTATCATATCAAGACCCACGCTGCAAACGCATGTCATAGCTTCTAATTTTTGTAAGTTAAGCGTGCCTTTTTCCACCGCTTTTATCATGCCGGCGTCTTCGCTTACGGGTATAAACGCGCCGCTCAAACCGCCTGTGTGGCTGCTTGCCATAATGCCGCCTTTTTTGACGGCGTCGTTTAGGATAGCAAGACAAGCCGTCGTGCCGTGAGCGCCCACGCTTTCTAAGCCCATCTCTTCCAAAATATCGGCTATACTGTCACCCATTTTGGGCGTAGGCGCCAAAGATAAGTCTATAATCCCAAACTGCGCGTTTAGTCTTTTGGCGGCTTCTTTGGCGACTAATTGCCCTACCCTTGTAATTTTAAACGCCGTTTTCTTGATTGTCTCGGCGACAACTGTCAAATCGCGACCTCGCACTTTTTCCAAAGCGACTTTTACAACGCCCGGTCCGCTTACGCCCACATTAATAACCGCGTCGCCTTCGCCAATGCCGTTATAAGCGCCCGCCATAAAAGGATTGTCTTCCACTGAATTGGCGAACACGACCAATTTGGCGCAGCCTATGCTGTCTTGGGAAGCTGTCAGCCTTGCGGTATGTTTTATTATCTTGCCCATTTTAGCGACGGCGTCCATATTAATGCCCGATTTGGTGCTCGCTACATTGACTGAGCTACAAACTTTGGATGTTGTCGCCAAAGCTTCGGGGATAGTTTCCAAAAAATAACTTTCCCATTTGGTCATGCCTTTGTGCACAAGCGCGCTGTATCCGCCCAAAAAATCCACGCCCGTATCTTCCGCC
>DUVY01000022.1 GCA_012840805.1 Clostridiales bacterium
ATTTTTCATGCAATATCCCTTATTATTATTTTATTGCCTCAATAATGTATGAAGTAACATAATCCTCAATATTTCTGCCTGGCACCCAGGCGCTGATAATTTCTCTGCTGTTTTCCTTAGGTGTCATATTTATATCAGTAAAACCTATTTCTTCTAGCATGCTTTTTATTTTATCTATATGTTCCGCTCCAGAGATACAAGCGGCTAACATTTCAAGGTCATTTAAGATATCTTCCGGAAGTTTAGCCGTAACAAGCACATCGGCAATTGATAATCTGCCGCCCTTTTTCAATACCCTATAAGCTTCTTTAAATACCTTTTGTTTATTTAAAGCAAGGTTTATGACACAATTGGATATTATTACATCTATTATGCCATCGGCAACCGATAGACGCTCAATTTCTCCCAGCCTGAATTCAACATTTTTATATCCCATTTTCTCATTATTTTTTCTCGCAAGGGTAATCATTTCAGACGTCATATCTATCCCTATTACATAACCTTTTTCCCCTACCTTTCTTCTAGCAAGAAAACAATCAAATCCTCCTCCAGACCCAAGATCCAATACTATCTCGCCTTCTTTTAAATTTGCAATTGCTATGGGATTACCACAACCTAAACCCATATTTAATTGAGGTCGAACGCTTTTTAAATCCTCTTCTGTATAACCAAGTTGAAACGATATGTTGTTTACATCATCATTGCCCCCGCAGCAACAACCGCTGCAACAAGCTATTTTTTCTTTTTTTGCAACTTTTGAATATTGCTTGCGAATAAAATTTCTTTTAATCTCTTTAGACATTTTAAACCTCGATATTTAATGATATTTTATTCTTTTAAACTTATTGGTTTAATTTATTCTCAAAAATAATATAATTTAACATTAATAGCAATGTTGCGCGCGATAACTATGTTAAATTTTTAGTGTGGTTTTTTGTTAACACTGCAAGAGCCAGCGCATTTTTTATATTCTTCAAGGTCTTTTGCGTAAAATCTCATATTTCTTATCTCTTTTTTTAAGTATTCCCATAGCTCTTTATTGTTCTCAATAAAATTGGGACTTATTTTATAATAAGACCATTGCGCCTTTTTGTAGCTTTCAAGAATGCCGCTTCTTTTCAAATCTGTTAAATGCCTTGAAGCGTTTGACTGTGTCATTTTTAGGCAAGTCTCAATCTCGCATACGCACATCTCTTTTTGCATTAATAATAATATAATTCGTAGCCTATTTTCTTCTGAGAGTGATTTAAAAATTTCTATCATATTTTTTCCTTATCGCTTTATGAGCATATACTCATATTACTATGTTTATTAAAAGCCATTTGTTACAATGACCTTAATTTTATTTTAATTAAAATTATAGGATTTTGCAAGCTTTTTAATCTCAATATCTATAATTTTTTCAAGTCTGCTTTAGATAAATTATCTTAAACTTCAAATAAAAGACTGTAAACGGGCATTAAAACAAAAGGCTTTATCGTTGTTGGACGATAAAGCCTTTTGTTGTTTAACGCATTCTTAAAATTTCTTCTTTTGTGTTTTAAACGCTTTTTTCTTTTGTATTTTTATAAGAGTGTCTTCTTTTGTAAGCGCTTTTTCTTTTGTATAAATGCTATCTTTTTATTATTTTAATTTTTTTAGCCCTAACTTTGAGAGTAGGTCATATCTTTTGACAATTTACCTGGATGGATTATATCATTTATGCCTTCGTAATTGAATTGTAATTTTTACATAGAAACATTGCAATTTTTCCACAGCTTATTAATTTGTTATATAGGCTCATTATTAGATTGTGATAAAATATCTGTTTTTATTGATTATTTATGTAATATTTTGGGATTTGATTGATTAAGTTATAAAAAACTATAGATTTTAAAATTTGGTTTTTGAGATTTAAAAAAAGGGCTAATTATAGCCCTTAAATAATATTTTTTTGGTAATACAAACCGCGGCTTTTATTGGTGTAATTGCTCATAGATTATATCAGCCAGTATATCGGCTCCGTCGCAACGGCTTTGCGCCTTGGCGGCTTGAACATATGGCTCCATTAATTCGGGATTTTGAGCAAAAGACTCCGCCAAAACCACCGCTTTTTTTACGCTTTTTATCCTTATCGCGCAGCCAATCGATGTGTAATGCTGGCATATCCACTTTTCTATGGGCGTAGCGCAAAAAGTGACTATACAAGGCGCGCCAAAATACGCGGGCTCGGCCAAATTGCTGGCTCCCGCCTTGCCTATAAATAAGTCGCACGAGGCGGCAAACATCAACATCTTGTCTGTAAACCCATAAGGTTTGAAAACAATATTGCTTGGCGGCGTTATTTTTTGGAACTCTTCGTATAGTTCTTGGTTTTTTCCGCACACAGCGATAAGGGTAAGATTGAGTTTGGACTTTAATAATTCATAGACTGTGTCTTTTAACTTGCCGGCCCCATACGCGCCGTCCGCTAACAAAATCGTAAAATTGTCTTGGGGAATGCCTAGCTCGCAACGATAAAATTCTTTGCCTTTGTTATAGTCTTGCACCTCTTTGCGTATCAAAAATGGAACTTCTTTTATCGCGTCGGGCTTAAATCTTCCAAAGCGTTGGGCTTTTTTTACGCCGCTAGAGCCGCTTAGCAGCATAAGGTCGCCCCTGTTGTCCCATTGCAAGCCCACAATAGGATCGGGACAAAAAGTAATTATTTTTGATTTGGATTGACCTCTTGCTCTTAACTCGCAAGCGTAATAAAGCGTGGAAAAATGAGTATTAAATATCAAATCGGCGTCCAGACTTTTAAGATAGCGCATGGACGGCTCAAAGCCGCGCTTATATCGGACTTGGTGCAAAAATTTCATACTAATTCTTGTTCTGAAAATACTTAAAAGCAAAAATTGATAAAAACTATTAAACCAATTTTTATTATGACCCTTGACTTCGCGGATTAATTCGTCTTCCACAAATTTCATATTAGGGTCGTTGGTGTCTTGAAAAAAATATGTCTTTATTATCTCAACCCGATCGCCGTATTTTTTCTCAAAAGCGTCGCTTACGGCTCTCATCGGCATAATATGCCCCATCCCCGCTTCTACAAAAGGAAATACGACTCTAGGCTTTTTTTTGTTTTCCATAGTTACCCCTTATAATTTTATCTTTATTTCATTTTACTAGATGTTCTTAAATAACGCAATCTTAATTATTTTCAAAATTTTGTCTATATCTTTAGTCTGCATATAATTTAAAACATCCGCTCCCAAAAACCTTGGGAAGCGGAATTTGTTTTTTTATCATATAGCTTTTGTTTTCTAACAGGCTTCCATATTGTTAATTTTTCGCTCTAGCGATAAAATTATGTCTTATTATTTAATAATTTTTATACCCTGCTTATAGAGTATTATTGATTATTAAACTCCGCTATACGCCGCAAAGCCGCCGTCCACCGCTATTACGCTGCCCGTAACAAAGCCGCTTGCCTCGTCTGACGCGAGCCATAACAGCGTGCCGATCAAATCTGAAACTTCGCCAAATCTTTTTTGGGGCGTGGCGGCTAATATCTTTTGGGTTCTTTGGGTGGGAGCGCCGTTTTTGTCAAATAATAGCTCGCGGTTTTGATGGCTGACAAAAAAACCGGGAGCAATTGCGTTGCAACGAATATGGCAAGGCGCGAAATGCACCGCTAGCCATTGAGTGAAGTTGGAAATGCCCGCCTTCGCCGCGCTGTAAGCGGGAATTTTGGTCAAAGGTCTAAAGGCGTTCATAGAAGAGATATTAATGATATTGCCGCCTGTTTTGACCATATCTTGAACAAATACTTGAGTTACCAAAAAAGCCGAGGTAATATTCAAATCAAAAACAAATCTTAAAGCTTTCTCTTCCAAATCAAAAAATGTTTTTATATTATTTTTCAAATCGGGGGTCATATATTCGTTATCGCAAGTCGCCTTGGGATTATTGCCGCCCGCGCCGTTGAGCAAAAGATTGACAGCGCCAAACGCCGCGTTGACTTGTTCTTTTGCCCTTATAATGCTTTCTTTGTTTAGGCAATCGCATTCTATTGCTATGGCGTTTTGACCTATTTGGTCGGCGTGTTTTTTGGCCGTTTCGTAATTAATATCAAGCAAAGCGACCTTGGCACCGCAGCTTGCGAGCGCTTTTGCCATTTCGCTCATTAACACTCCGCCCGCGCCCGTAATAACAGCCACTTTGTCTTTTAAATCCACTGTAAAAGGTAATTTCATGTCAATCAACTCCTCGCTAAATATCAAGTTCTTATTTTTCCCAGCTTTTGTTTTTGCCCGCGTTTCTTAAGATGTATGAGCGGTCTTTTTTCTTTACTCTTTTTATTATGCAAGAATCCGTCAAGTTCCCGCTCGTAACCTTTATATTATTAATCTCTTCCATATCAATAATAAACTCAAAGATATAACGCCCTTTTTGCGTGGCTATGAGCTTGTCATTATGATATAGGCTTACCTGGTCTTGATTGGTATAAACTTTGATTTTGGTCTTTTTGCCCGTGCGGTTTACAAATCTTTTTGAGCAGATATGCACAAAAGGCTCGTCCGACCAATAAGCTTTATATAGATAAAAACTGTCTTTTTTGGTCTTTCTGTCAAATGTTACCAATCCCTTATGGTTCATACCGGGCTCGCCGCCTTGGTTGCGACCGTCAGACCCAAAGTCAAACATATTCCATATATGAGTCGCCCAAAGATAGTCGCGCTTATTGATTATGTCTATCATCTTTTCGTGATATATCGCTTGATACTCTTCGGTGTTGTCGCCCCTTAAGGGTCTCTTGCTGTGCAAGTTAGGCATACCTTCGGCGCCGTATTCCGCCAAGCCTATTATCTCGTTTGGATACTTTCTGTGATAAGCGTCCAATTTCCAGCCTGCCAACGATGTCCAGGGCAAATACCAGCCAAAATAAAGGTTGTATGACACCAAGTCGGGAATCCTGTTTAGTTTATTGGATATGCGGCAAGGCATATAGCACGCTATCGCTGTTTTTCGGGTCTTGTCTATTTCGTGGCATAAGTCATTTAGTTTTATATGAAAATCATACCTGTCTTTGCCTGCCGGACTTATCGTAATCTCATTGGACAGCCCCCAGCATACAATGCTAGGACGATGATAATGCTGATAAATGAGTTCTTTCATCTGCTGAATCGCGTTATCGTTGGCTTCGCTCATATGCTTGGATATATAAGGGATTTCCGCCCAAACAACCATACCGTATTTGTCGCACAAATCATAAAAATAATCGTCATGCTGATAATGAGCCAAACGCACTGTATTTGCGCCCACCTCGCTTATCAGCTCCATATCCTCGTCGTGATGCTCTTTTAATATAGCGTTGCCTATATTGGGTCTGTCTTGATGACGGCATACTCCGCGCAATGGATATTTTTCGCCGTTAAGGAAGAAGCCTTGATTAGGGTCAAAATGAAAGGTTCTAAAGCCTATATTTTTGACAATTTCGTCATCTATAACGCCGTTATTGGTTAGTTGGACCTTTATAGTATAAAGATAAGGGTCTTTTACGCCGTTCCATAAGCGGACATTTTTTATCTCCAACTTGTCGGCGCCTGAGGCGACTTCTTTGCCTTGAGCGTCATATATCGTGGTCGCGATTTGACCTTGACCAATTATATAAGGCGTTATATGGACAAGACCGTTATTGTCTTGAATGCTTGTGTCTATCTTGACGCCGCACGAGCCAAAAAAGTCTAAGTCAAAATGATTCTTTGAGACTATAATTATGTTTACATCCCGATAAATTCCGCCGTAAAATGTAAAATCGGCTTTTTGGGGATAGACTTTGTTGGTTTTTTTGTTATCAACAGCCACGGCGATAACATTTTTGTCTTTAATAAAATTGGTTATGTTAAATCTAAAAGTGGAATATCCGCCGTCATGACGACCTACATATTCATCATTGACATAAACTTCGGCTGAGGAGTTAACGCCCTTAAATTCTATATACGCTAACTCGCCGTTCTTAAAGTCGGGCTTATCCAATTCGCGCACATACCAGCAAACGCCGCGATAATAATCGTTTCCGCCGTCTTGTCCGTCTTTTCCGTTCCATGTATGTGGCAAGTTGATATTTTTGCCCGCTGTTTTCTCGGCGGCTGAGATGCCGACATCTTGCTTAATAAACTTCCAGTCATTATTTATGTTAATAACCTTTCTCATTTTCTTCTCCTGTTTTCTTAATCAAAAAATTCCTTTACGTTATTATAAGAGATGTCTTGCGCGATTTTTCTTAAAATACCGTAATTTTTAGTAAATTGACCTTTTTCGGATAGTTCGCCGATATAGTTACATAAAATCCGTCTAAAGTAGTCGTGGCGAGTATAAGACAAAAAGCTTCTGCTGTCTGTAAGCATTCCTACGCTTGCCGACAGCAAATACATATTGGAAACAGCCTTAAAAAATTCCTTAATGCCGTCTAGATGGTCGTTAAACCACCACGCCACGCCGGGTTGGACTTTGCCCTTGATTCCGTCGCCCGTGAAATTACCCGCGAAGGTTATTATTTTCGCGTTATCAGCGGGGTTTAGGTTGAAAATTATCGTTTTTCCTATATTTTGCACATTGTTAAGAATTATTCTCAAGCCGCATAAATATCGCTTTTCTGAGATGCTGTCAAAGCCTGAGTCAGCGCCCAAAACATCAAACATCTTTTGGTTGTTGTTTCGCATCGGCCCCAAATGGATTTGGACAACAAGGTTGTTTTTGTAGCACTCATCCAATAAATAACTCAATTTTTCAATAGCGTCCGCGTCGTTTTCGTCTATATGCTCAAGCCCGATATCAGCCGAAACGCAGCCTACTTGAATAAATTGTCGCAATAACGGGTTAAAGATTTCTTTTATTTTGCTTAAACTCTTTTTGACCAAATTATCCAACCGTATAATAGGGCTGATAGAAGTCTTTAAATTGAGTTCTTTCACTTTTTTATATAAACTAAGGTCGCAGTTTTGGGCGTCTTCAACAATGCAGACTTTTTCAACATTGGACATTAGCAATATTTTTTGAGGGGTCAACTGCTTTTGGGCAATGCTTCGGTTCGCCTTTTCGTATATACTGCTTATATTTTCAGGGATCAATTCATCCTCAACATCAAAATATTTGCTAAGCTCCATTTTGCTCCAATGATACAACGGCGAGCCTATGGCGTAGATTAGCGTTTGCAAATATTTCTCAAATTTTTGGTAATCTGAGGCGTCGCCTGTTATGTAATGCTCTTCTACGCCCGCCATTCGCATAAGACGCCATTTGTAATGGTCCGCGCTAAGCCATAATTGGCTGATGTTTTCAAAGGGTTTGTTTTCCAAAATATCGCCTATGCTCAAATGACAGTGATAATCTATTATAGGCAAATCTTGGACATCGTTATACAGCGATATTGCTGTTTGATTATATAGTAAAAAATCCTTGGTCATAATTAATGTTTAGCTCCAAATTGTATAATCTAGCGTTTTTTAAAAAATAATATCTACTTTCTATATTGAGCGGGAATTTCGATAGCGTTAGATGAAGGCGCCGCTTTTGTCTTTTCTTTCTTGCCCCATATTTTGTTATAGATTTTGTCCATAAAATTTTCTTTTGGGGTTTTGGAAGCCTCTTGCACATATTCTGCGGGGACTTGGTCTATTGTCTGCCACATTTTCATCGCTTCTTCTTTGGGCATGCCCCCGGCTATCGCATCTTTTCGGACGGCGTTGACAGCTTGTATTTCTCTTAGTTTTTCGCCGCTTAGTTTGTAAAAATACATGCAAAGAAGCGTTACAATCCACGCTATCATAGGCAGCAAGCAAAAACAAATAATAGCTGACAGCTTAACGCCTGAAAAATCAAAGTTAGTCAAGTCAAGACCCGTGCTTGGCAATTTGCCGTTGAGAGCGGGTATCATTGACACCGTAAACACGCTTATTAATAATGTCGCGAAAGACGACACAAGCTTGTCTATCAAAGAAAACAGCGTTCCCATAATGCCGGGCACATATCTTCCCGAACGGTATGTCTCATAATCGGTGCAGTCGGCGATCATAGGTATGCACATCTCCGAACATAAATTATAAGCGCCGTATCCGCAGCCAAAAAACACAATCCAAATTATTGTTATGAGATTGGTTTTAAAATACATGCTGCCGTCTTCCGCCCAATGAATTAATGAAAGATGAGTCGCGCTGTTGTTGGGATCCCATATACTTAGCAATACAACCAATCCTATATAAAACAAAAACGCTATCGCCGTGTATTGAGTTACAGCGCGTTTTTGACCTTTTGAGCCGGCTGTTTTTGTGCCGATAAAAAAGAATACCGCCATAAAAACAAAGGACAAGGCATACATAGGAAGATATAAGCCGTTGTAATTGCCCATCATTATATAATAAACCAAGATCGCGACCGTGCCCGATGTGGCGATAGTGGCCGCTAATTTATTGCAACCGGCTGAAAGAACAAGCCATAATATTTGTTTGTTGTTTTTTAATAAATCTATATAATCCCTAAAACGCGCGAGTTCGCTTTGCGTGTCAATGCCCCAATATTCGGGTCTGTCTTTTTTCCAAATGGCTATCAACGCCAATACGGTATAAAACGCCGAAATCAAAACCACTATGGGCACTAAAATATTATAAAATTGGGGGTTATATTGGGCGCCAAAACCGTTTTCGGCGTCAACGGGATTAATAAATATGGGCAATAGACCATTGCCTATCAAGTTTACCAAGACAATAGAGCCTATCATGCCCAGCATGTTCCATATAACAAATTGGGAGCGTTGCTTAGGGTCGTTAGTTATGCATGTTTGTCCCGCCTTAGTGCAGGCGCATTGGCAAGTGTAGCCTAAAACCCAAATAACATAGCATAATATAAATAACGTCCAGCGCAGCCAACTAGCTTGAATAGGTCTGATTAAGAAAAACATCGCCAAAATGGACACAGCCATCATAATGTTTCCCACAATCATATAAGGCCTAAATTTGCCCAATTTGCCATTGGTTTTATCAATCATCGCGCCTACTATGGGGTCGGTTATACCGTCAAAGATTCTCATTGCGGTTACAACCCAAGACAGCGCTATCGTAAGAGCCGCCATCGCCGTAGCGCTCAGAACGCCGCCCACAAAGCTTCCGCTAAGATAATAGCCGCCATAATATGTGATAAATGTCAGCAATGCAAAATAGCAATTAGTTGCCGCGTTGTTAAAGGGAAAAAGTATTATCTGATATCTTTTTCCTAAGTTGGTTGATTTAGAATTTTGATTTTGTAAAGTTTTTGCTTGTTCCATATTTTCACCCTATTGTTATAATAACCCTTTTTTAGATTATATATTGTCAATCATATTAACAGTTTATCATATTGATTATTAAATACAATTGCAATTTTTATTTGAACATGTTGCAAATTTTATAAAAAGATATTAAAATAGGTAATGCTAAGATAAAAGATAAAATACTAAAGAATATTAAGGTAACAAAAAAAATGTTTAAATATGTTTATAATGATTTGGATGTCGCGCATAAGTATGACCGCGTGCCTAAGCCGTCTCCTGAATATGCCAAACACTATCATGACTTTTATGAGATGTTTTATTTTGTAAAAGGCAAAGCTTTTTTTACCGTTGAGGAAGAAAAGCAGGTGATGAGTTTTGGGGACATTTTGCTTATTCAGCCCGGAGTGCACCACTTTGTTACTTTTTTTGAAAATGCGCCTTATGAAAGATATGTGTTGAAGTTCCAAGACGAGCTTGTGCCTGACTTTTTGAAAAATTTTTTTATTAAGCGGAGCGCTTTCTTTACTTCTGTTCCCAATATTCAAAAACTTTTTAGAAAACTAGACTCTCTTTATCGCGATTTTAACGCGATGGAACTAGAAATTCTTTTTTCCAATGTTATTACAGAAATACTTATTAGGCTCAACCATACCGAGTTTAAACAAAAAGCCGTGGAAAGCGATGATGACGAGAGTATTACAAAAATTATACAATATATCAATGAAAATATAAGAAAAAATATAACGATTGAAGAACTGTGCGACAAGTTTCATTTTTCACAATCGCATTTGTACAAAGAGTTTCAGACATACATGCGGACGCCGATTATGAAATATATTCGCTCCAAAAAAATAATTGCCGCCAATCAGCTAATAAGGCGCGGCGAAAAGCCTACCAAAGTCGCCGAACAATTCGGCTTTATGGAATACTCAACTTTTTATCGTTCTTTTATTGATGTTATGGGCTATCCTCCGAGTAGGACAAAAAGTAAAAATAATTGATTTTTAAATAAATTTTATTATTATTCATTTCTTGATTTTTCGGATTTGTTAATAAACTTAGATTAAATAACTGCGGCCAATTTTCATAGCGGCTAGAGTTTATCTTGCCATTATAAAGGCGTTTTGAATTTGAACGGCGTTATAAAACAACTTAACGCTTTGAGTTTTTACTATTGTTAATTTTTGTAAATTAAATGATAAGTGGATGTAAAGTGTTTGGGTTTTGGGCGAATTTTGATATAATTCTTGAGTATGAAAAAACTAAAGAAAAGTATAGAAAAACAAAAGAAATTTAAACAAAAAAGAAAATGGTGGTTTCGGGGTTTAAAACAAGTATTAAAAATCCGTTATAAAAAACCTCTGTTTATTTATCTGGGCGAGAAACCTACCAATAGCGCGATTATTCTCAGCAATCACGAGGGCACTGAAGCGCCTATGAGCTTGGAGATTTATTGCGATTTTCCTATTAGGATGTGGGGAACCGCCGAAATGAATTCGGGGCTTAGGAAGTTATATAAATATCAGACCGAAGTATATTACCACCAAAAAAAGCATTGGAATTTGTTCGCAGCAAGAATGTTCTGTCTATTGGCTAGTCCTTTGACAAACTTGTTTTATAAAGGTCTTAATTTGATCTCTACATATCAGGACGCAAGGTTAAAAACCACATTATCCGAAAGCGTTTCAGTGATTAAAAACGGCGAGAATATCGTCATATTCCCCGAAAAATCTATTGGCGGTTATCACGCCGAGTTAAAAGGTTTTTATGCCGGTTTTATTTTGCTTGCGAAACAATGTCTTAAACAAGGAATTGATGTCCCAATTTTTGTTTCGTATTATAAAGTAAAAGAACGCAAATATATCTTTGATAAGCCGATTTTGTTTAGTAGGCTGCAAGAGAGATTTTCCACAAGGGAACAGATGACTGATTTCTTGCTGGACAGATGCAACCAGCTTGGGAAAATGGATTTGTAATTGTTTTGGATTGTAAATATTTAATGACATTATAATAACAAAATGATAAGACATTAATCAGCCCATAATTGATATTAGCCGTAAATACCTAAGCCCACAACAAGACCGTGATACAAGACCTTATTTAAACCTGTTGAAAATTAAAACACCGCGAGAATAACGCGGTGTTTTTTAATATTTTGTTATTTATTTCTTTATAGTAGCGTCAAGCGTCTTTTAGTTTTTTTTCGTGAAAACAATATTGATTTTCATTTCTATTTCTTTTTGGACAAGTTTGTATTGCGGGGCAAGTTCGGGTCCGCAAGAGTTGGAACCGATCCCGCTCATCATATAATCTACGCATAATACAGGGTTTTCTTGAGGCTTTAACTCAAAGAAATGTTTGGCATTTTCCAGCGCTTGTCGCGGATAATAACTCAAGTTGAACGAAAAAGGTCTGTCGGAGCTTATGGATATAACATCTTGTTTGCTCAAGATATTCAAATAGTCGGTATCATAGTGCGCGCCGTTTTCTTGCGGCTTGTGATAATTGACAAACATATCCTTAATATCGCTTTTATAAAGCGCCTTATATGTATGGTTGTGTTTGTCAATATAACTGTCGTCGCCAAAACCAAAATATTGACAAGACTTAAAATCTTTGGACAGCCGCATAACAAGCCCTAGTCTTGGCAAGTATTCTATATCATTATGAATGGATATATCTAACCGACCCGTAATATTGCCGCCGCCGTCTATTGCCCAAATTACCTTGCCTTTCAAAATCGGATTGACCGAATCGGCGACAATAACTAAGTCGCTGATTATTGACAGCGTATCTTTTTGCTCTATTTGGGTGTCGTATGATTGGCTGTATGCCCTGTCAAGCTTTCTCTGTCTTAGCTTCCCAACCACATATCTGTCGTTGTCTATGGGCGCGCGCCAAATATTATAGTCCATAGAGTCAATAAGCTCTTGCTTGTTTCTTGTCAGGCTTGAAAATACGGCTTTGGTCTTATCATAGACATACAAAAAGTCTTTGCCTTGTATGATGATTTCTTTTGCTGTGTTTCGATAATTAACTTCCGCTTGAATCGGCTTGATTGGTTTGGGCTTAAATTTGCCCAAAGCAAACTGCCTATGACCTAGTTGAAAATCTTTTTTGAAAAATTCAAGCAATAGATATGTATTGTCTATCTCAAAGTATTCGCTCAAATCTAAATCGACCTCAAAAACTTGCTGAGGCTCAAGTCGCGAAATACTTATTTTGCCGTCTTTTAACACTTTGCCTGTATTATCAAAAATTTGGTATTTTATCAAATAGTCTTGGTCAATAGCGGTAAAATCATATCTATTAATTATCTTTAGCTTTTTGTTCTCAAGGCCTGCGTCTATGGGGCATATAACATTTTTTAATTCTTTTAAATTTGTGCTCGGTTCTCTTTTGTAATTGACAAGCCCGTCTAAGCAGAAGTTGCCGTCGTTTTGAACATCGCCCCAATCGCCGCCATAACCTGGCTTGTCAAAGTCCATATTAATAGGAAAGCTATGGTCGTTCCATTCCCAAACAAGTCCGCCTATAAGCCTAGGTTCAGAATAAAACAAATCAAAATAGTCTTTTAAGTCCCCGCAAGAATTGCCCATAGAATGCGAAAATTCGCAAAGTATAAGCGGTCTTGTTTCGTTGCTGTCTTGTAGATAGTTTTTGATATCCTCTAAGGACGGATACATTTTGCTGATTATTTCCAAAGGCTTAAAATCATTGGTCGGTTTGCCTTCAGCCACATACAGCGATTCATAATGTGCGATACGGGAAGTATCAAAATTTTCAACCCATTCGGCCGCTTGGACTAAGTTGCGCCCCCATCCCGATTCGTTGCCCAATGACCACATAATAACGCTGGTACGGTTGATATCCCTATAAACCAATTTTTGAACCCTATGCAAAATCTGATCGCTCCACATCGGGTCGTCGGCTATAAGGTCAAAACCGTTTTTATCGTAGCGGCCTTTTATATTAACCACTCCGTGACATTCCAAATCCGCCTCGTCTATCACATAAAAGCCCATTTTGTCGCATAGATACAGCATCTCGGGCGCGGGCGGATAATGCGCTGTTCTGACGGCGTTAATATTATGCTGCTTCATTAACTCTAGATCTTTCTTTATGTATTCCAAAGGCGCGTAGTAGCCTGTGTCATAATAACTGTCGTGGCGGTTTACGCCCTTTATCTTAACGGGCGTATTATTGATTGTAAAAATCCCGTCTATAATCTTAATCTGCCTAAACCCAATATGATCGCAAATTTTTTCCTCAGGCGTAATAATCTCTATATCGTAAAGCTCGGGCTGCTCGGCGTTCCATAATTTTATGTCATCTAAAGAAAAACTCGCTTGTTTTTTTTCAAACACGCCCGAATAAACTAATTGGCCGCGATAAAAAATGTTAATAGTTTTTTCAAAATCGACCAATTGCTCAAAAGATATATTGACTTTGGCTTGATATTTTTCAAAATCTATATCGTAATCAATGCGGTATGATTGGATATGGTTTTTTGGGCGCTTTAGAATATAAACATCTCTAAAAATCCCGCTTAAGCGTATTTTATCTTGGTCTTCTAGGTAGCTACCCGTGCACCATTTGGGAACGATCGCGCTTATGGCGTTCGAGCCTTGTTTTAGGTATTTGGTTATGTCCCATTCTTTCGCGCTGTGAGATACTTGGTCATAGCCCACTAAATCATCGTTTACAAAAAGATAAATCGCGCTATCGACGCCCTCAAAACTGATGTAATATCTATACCCGTCTTGCTTGTCTATTTGGACTTGTTTTTGATAGACGCCAAAGTAATTATGGTTAGGCAAATGCGGCGGATTGTAAGGAAAGGGATAATGATGATTGGTGTATTGCACATAATCATAAGAGTAATATTGCCAATTGGATGGAACATCAATTTTGTCTTTTAACGCGCCAAAATCAATTTCGTCAAAGGACTCAAAAAATCCAAAATCCCATTTGCCGTTGATTAAAATCAAAGAGTCGGAGTCTTTTTCTACCGAAAAAGGACTATCTATCGGTCGGGGGATATAATAATTTCTCTTGGGCGCCGTAGATACCGAAAAAGTTTTGACATCAAGATGATATTGGGGGACTTTTAGCATTATTTTCTCCTTAGCGTTTTATATTAATTCGCGCCGAATTATTTTTCGGCGCTTTGTTAAAGAAACTTTCTATTTATTTTAGACTATAAAGCGTTTTAAATCAAAGAAGATAATATAAAAAATGAGTTGATTATTTTTAATTATTAATAGATTTTCACGCCAAACACCTCAAAATCTTTTGAGCCATAATTTTCCAACGGTATTAAGGTAATCTTATCGGCTTTCATTTTTATTTCGTGTGTATTGACGCGGTTATAATTGTTGTTAACTTCTATGGTTTTTGTTCCCTCGCGCCCTTGGACAATCAGCTTGTAGGATTTTATCAATTTGGAGCAGCGGTTATAAATAATATCTTCGGCAAGATCGGTATTAAACACAAGCCTTATTTCTTCTATAAACTTCTCATCCATAGTTATTTCCAGCTTTGCGTCTTCCTTGCCATCGCTTATCCATATATTAGGCAATCCATGCGGTCTGTTATAGCCCGACAATACGTTTTGGGGATTGAATATATCGGATACGGGCAAGACTTCGTCAAAGGCAATATTGTCATAAGATCTAGTCAATACAAATTTTCGACTGTCTCTAGGATCAGGCTGTTTTTCATAACAAGTAAAGCTGGGTATTCCCGTAACCTCGGAAGAGTTATAATACAAAGCCAAATTATCGTTTGGCAAAAACATTAGATAAACTTTTTGGTCTTTACCGGCTTGCTGATTGATTTCTAGTTTTATCAAATCGTCATAATCAGGCTGAATAGTTATATTCTTTGCCTCGGTCTCGCGCTCAGGCATATAACATTCGGGCAAGTCCCCTGTCAAGATTTTGTATGTAAGGACTTGAACTTTTGGCGACAAGTTTTTTACCTTGATTTTTACGCTGTCTAATCTGTCTTGGACAGGAAAGGCGATTGCTCGGCTTTTTTCCAACGGCAAGGTATAAGCGTATTCAGCATTTTGGTATTTTTTTATACTGTTGGAAAACGCTTGGGTGTTACTTATATCGTATTTTTCACGATAGCCCATTAATGTTTGGTCGTTTTTCAGCAAAATCTTTTGAAGCTCTTTAATATGGTCTTTGGTTATCTGTCGCGGCGAAACATTATATTTTAAGCAAAGATGGGCTGCCGTGCCCGCGGCTTGACCGGCGGCGGCGCAAGTGCCCA
>DUVY01000023.1 GCA_012840805.1 Clostridiales bacterium
CCACAACTGGAAGGTTATATGTCTTTTTTAGATATTGGGTAATTTCTATTTGGTCTTGCGTTGTCTTTTCAAAAATATCATAATCAGCCTTGCCTACTTTTTCTCTTTGTCCCGCTGTAAGCCCGTGTCCGCGATGGTCGTCGCCCCCCACCAAAAAGCCTTGCGTGTTTAAAAATTCGGCAAATTCTTGATATCTACCCATATGCTCGTTCATTCCGTGTATAATCTGAACTACGCATTTTGGGGCGGGAATTTCCCAGATAGCAAGACTTAGCTTAGTTTGGTCAGATGTTACAAACCATTCTCTTTTCATAAGAAAATATTTCCCCTTATCAATAATTTTTAATCTATCTTAGATTTCCAAAAGGCGTTTCGCGTTGTCGCCTAAAATCATTTCTAGAATATTAATGGGGATATTAAAGCTATAATATTGCAATAATTCGTCGGATTGATGCGCCCATGGCGAATCTGTTCCAAAGAGTATATACTCGTTATTATGATTGTTTAATATAAATTCAATTTCTTCTGGTTTCATTTGCGTAAAGGCGCAAGAGGTTTCAAAAGATACAGTCTTCCCTAATATGTATTTTTCAAACTCTTTTTTATATTCTTGACCGCCCATATGAGCGGCTATTATTTTGGGCGTATTGAAAGCGTCTATTAGCGCGCGCAGATGCTTGGGGCTCGCATTATCGCAATTCAAATCCTGTTGGTTTTTACCCATATGAAAAAGTAGCGCCATATCCTTAGAAAGCGCGTATTCATAAAGCTTCATCATTTTTGGATCATCAATAGCGAAAGACTGCAAGTGCGGATGAAATTTTAATCCGCGAATATTGTTTTGAACCAAACGGTCAATCTCGCTCTTATAATCTTTAAAATCAGGATGAATGCTTCCAAAAGGTATTAATTCTTGATAGCTTGCGCATTTTATGGCGAAAGAATTGACTTTGATTGTGGTTATGGCTTCGGCGGCATAATTAACCACTACAGAGCGGTCAATGCCGGCGTTTTGCATTGACCTAATAAGCCCGTTTATTGAGCCGTCAAAAGACGGATATACTTTTTTTTCTCGGGAAATCTGCGCAAGCGTTTTCGCGTAAAGATCGTCAACAATACAATGTGTATGAAAATCTATTATCATTTATACACCTCGCTTTTATTTTATTTAAAAAAAACAGTTATGTCAAATAATATCTTTTATTGCTATGTTTATTATTTAAAAAAGTAAATTCCTAGACTAATATAAGCGCTATATAAATTTTGAAAAAATAACAAAATTAGTATAAAAATTGACTATTGTCGGCTAAAGGGTTATATTTATAAGAAAGATATGTTAAGGAGGGAAGTATGGCATATAACGCTGACCCAAGTCGTTATAAACAAATGAAATACAATGCTTGCGGCAATAACGGGCTATATTTGCCCGCGATATCTTTGGGGCTGTGGCATAATTTTGGCAATGAGGCGACAATGCAGAACATGCAGGATATGATTTTGAATTCTTTTGATTTGGGGATAACGCATTTTGATATCGCCAATAACTATGGTCCGCCCGCTGGAGCGGCTGAAGAGAATTTTGGAAAAATTCTAAAAGACCAATTAAAATCCTATCGGGATGAACTCATTATATCCACAAAAGCGGGATTTTATATGTGGGACGGACCTTATGGGGATGGCGGGTCTAAAAAATATCTTATTGCGAGCATTGACCAAAGCCTCAAACGCGCGAAATTGGAATATTTTGATATCTTTTATCATCATAGAGCCGACCCTAATACGCCTGCGGCTGAAACGGCAGCAGCTTTGGATCAAATTGTCCGTCAGGGCAAAGCCTTATATATAGGCACTAGCAATTATACCGCCGAACAAGCTGCCGAAA
Source organism: Clostridiales bacterium (assembly GCA_012840805.1). Classification (GTDB taxonomy): domain Bacteria; phylum Bacillota; class Clostridia; order Christensenellales; family DUVY01; genus DUVY01. Next base: position 1,883 of record DUVY01000023.1, read on the forward strand.
TAATCATAGAGTTTGAAAAATTGGGAACGCCTTATATAATTCATCAGCCTATTTATAATATGCTTAATCGCGGAATTGAAAACGGGCTTGTTGATATTTTGAAATCAAGCGGCGTCGGCATAATCGCCTATTGCCCCCTTGCTCAAGGTCTACTAACCGATAAGTATTTAAATGAGCAAATTCCCCAAAACTCAAGAGCAGATCGCTCAAAATATGTCGCTCAAGAATTAGATAAAAATATTGACAAAATAAAATTGCTAAAACCTTTGGCGCAAGCACGCAATCAAACAATGGCGCAAATGGCGATTGCTTGGCTTTTAAACACAGGCAATCTAACTAGCGTATTAATAGGAGCAAGCAGATTTTCTCAAATAGCCGAAAATGTCGCGGCGTTAAATAACACAAAATTTTCTCAAGATGAGCTTGATTTGATAGATAGAATTGTTTTAACATAAAATTATAAAAAAGCCGCTATTTTTAAAAATAGCGGCTTTTTATAATTATATTAAGTTTTTTTATAATTTTGCCGAAGCTTTTATAAACGAAGCAAATAACGGATGCGGTCTGTTTGGTCTTGATTTAAACTCGGGATGAAATTGAACGCCTACAAACCATCTATGTCCTTTTATTTCAATTATTTCCACAAAAGAGTCATCCAAAGAAATACCGCTTGCTATCAGACCATGCTTTTCACAGTCTTGACGATAGGCGTTGTTTAATTCGTATCTATTGCGGTGCCGCTCGGCTATTATCTCTTGGTTATAAATCGCTCTTGCCAAACTTCCTTCTTTGGTTTTGAACTGATATGAGCCTAATCTCATAATTCCGTTTTTATCTTGGTGTTGGGGGTTTTTAGATAATTTATGTATTATAGGGTGTTTTGTATCCGCGTCAAACTCAATACTGTGCGCGCCTTCATACCCCAAAACATTGCGCGCGAATTCAATGGCGGCTATCTGCATTCCCAATGAGATACCAAAATAAGGAATATTATTTTCTCGGGCATACTTGGCGGCCGCTATTTTGCCGTTTATGCCGCGGTCTCCAAATCCTCCAGGAACCAAAATTCCGTCAAGCTCTTTTAGGCGAAAATCAGCGTTGTTATCGTTTATATCTTCGGAAGATATCCATTCTAGATTAACATTAACTTGATGCGCTATGCCGCCATGCGTTAATGCCTCTACTACGCTTAGATAGGCGTCATGAAGTTCTATATATTTTCCGACTATGCCAATGGTTACATTTTTGTCTGACAAACGGGTTTTTTTGATGTTTTCAACTATGGTCGTCCATTCTTTTAGATCGGGCTCATTGCATTTGAGTTTAAGTTTTTGGCAGACTACATTGGCAAGCCCCTCTCTTTCCAATTCTAACGGAACTTCATATAAAATTTCCGAGTCTTTGTTTTGTATGACAGCGTTATTGGTTACATTACAAAACATCGCTATTTTGTTTTTATTGTCTTCGCCCAAATCTAGTTCTGTGCGGCAAACCAAAATGTCAGGTGTGATTCCTATGTTTTGAAGCTCTTTAACGCTGTGTTGGGTGGGTTTTGTCTTAATTTCGCCGCTCATCTTAAGATAGGGAACAAGCGTTACGTGAATATATAGAACATTTTCTCGACCCACATCAAAAGGAACTTGTCTTATCGCCTCTAAAAAAGGCGTGCTCTCGATATCTCCTACCGTGCCGCCTATTTCGGTAATGATTACATCTATATCGGGGTCTTTTTGAGCCACTCTATAAATGCATTGTTTTATTTCATTAGTAATATGGGGAACAACTTGCACGGTATTACCAAAAAATTCGCCGTCTCTTTCCATTTTTATGACTTTGCTGTATATTTTGCCCGTGGTTATATTGCTATAAACAGACAAATTCTCATCGACGAATCTTTCATAATGACCGATGTCCAAATCTGTTTCGGCTCCGTCTTCAGTAACAAAAACTTCGCCATGCTGATAGGGACTCATTGTTCCGGGGTCAACATTGATATAAGGGTCAAATTTTTGATTGCTGACCTTTAGTCCGCGTTGCTTTAGCAGCCTTCCAAGCGACGCCGCCGTTATTCCTTTGCCTAACCCGGATACTACGCCGCCCGTAACAAAAATATATTTAGCCATCAAATCACCTCGTAAAACTTACCGAATCATTATATCAGAAATATTTTTGAGTGTAAAATAAAAACTAAAAGAAAAAACAGCTCCAAAAAAATTTTGATTTTTTTGAAACTGTATTTATGGAAAATAATAGATTGTTTTGATATAATTAATAGTAATCCCCTTTTTTTCTTTAAGCCAATAGTCTTCTTTGCAATCTTTGCAAACGCCATCCAATACTATGTTGATATCTTTTATTTTTAAGTCAAAACCATTCTTTTTTAGTTCATTTATAACGGATTGCGATAAGTCAATGTTCAGGTCATGGATTGCTTGGCATTTGGCGCATCTAAAATGAATATGTTCTTGAATAAAAAAATCAAATCTTTCAGGCGTAAAAGAGCTAAGTTTTTTTATCTTTCCTTCTTGGATTAAAGCGTATAGATTTCTATATACTGTGCTTAAGCTTATTTGAGAATATTTTGGATGTATATAATTGTATATTTCTTCAGCGGTCGGATGATTTTTTAAGTTTTGAACCGCTTCAAAGATAATTTGTTTTTGCATTGTTTGTCTTTTGTTAGTCATTATATTTTCACCTTATTAATTTTATATTTATATACTTACTAAGTATATCTAAAAATTATAGCTTAAGACAACCTAATTGTTATTAAATAATAAAAATAAAAATATTTTTTTGTTTGTAAAAGTTTTCAATTGATTAATTTTTGTATATAAATTACTTTTTAGAAAAAAATATTAATTGACTTTTTCATGCCATTTTATAAACAAAACCAAAAAGCCCGTATGGACGGGCTTTTTGGTTTGATAGGTTTACGGCGACGACCTACTCTCCCGGCTCGTTGCCAAGCAAGTACCCTCGGCTCTGGAAAGCTTAACTTCCGTGTTCGGGATGG
>DUVY01000024.1 GCA_012840805.1 Clostridiales bacterium
AGATTACGGGATCTACCGTCAGCGAAGCTATTATAGATAGAATCTTTGAGAAGTTTTGTCTGGGTAAGTGATAGGTTCTTTTAAAAGCGTTATGATAAAACTGTAGCTCTGAATATAAAATCAAAATAAAACATATACGCCCCCTTTATACGCCTATACGCAATTATACACAAACTCAAAACATAAAGTTAAAAATTAAAACATAAGATCCGTCAGGCGTTAATAACTTAATATATTTTTGGGCGTGTCTTTATTTTAGTTGATTAGTTTTAGTGCGCGGCAATTTTTTAGATTGTTTTATTAATGTTACTATATTGCGCATTTTTGGCAAGATTGTATTTAGTTTCGCAAACATAGGTCTTGGCGCGTCAAAGGGTAAATAAAAATATAAAGTGCCAATGCGTCAACAACTAAAAAAACCTTATTGTATTTGCCTAGACCCTTTAGCTTTTTTATAAAAGGGTTTGGCGTGATTTGCCAGCTTCAAAATATAGCGTATTTATCCATACGCAATTGACAACCAAAAACAGTATTGATATAATGATTAAGCGTTTTTAATATGGAGAGTTGGCTGAGCGGTTGAAAGCGGCGGTCTTGAAAACCGTTGTAGCGCAAGCTACCTGGGGTTCGAATCCCTAACTCTCCGCCAAAAATATAGGACGCTATAACAGCGTCCTAATATAATTTGATTTAATAAGAAAAAATGTCTTGTAGTGTAAGTTCAGTTTATCAAATTTTGAATAATTGTGCTTAAAGAGGCAGGATTAGCACCCCCTATTAAAATATGTCCTCCTTTATTATTTGCCATGCCTGCCCTTGTTTTCATTATTTTTACTCTATCTGAAAAAGAACGCTTATGCTGTATTTCGGCAGATTCACCTAGTTTCAAAACATTACCGTTTCTTTCTAAAACCTTATTTAGATCTTTCATCTATTAACCCTTTTAATATTAGTATTAAAATAGTCAACCTATTTTTTGTATTTATCTTGTAAGATATGGATGTGCTAATTAAATCCTTATTCGTTTCACCATAATACAAATTATTTTTCATATTAAATTATTTTACAAAAAATTCATAAAATAGTCAAAGGAGCTTATCTATACTTTAAATAACTTAAAATTATCTTTAGATAATTATTTACTCCATCTATTTGTTTATATTATTTATTATTAATAATGAGCAAAACGGCAAATAAATTCTTAATATAAACCGCCCTAAAATTTTTAGAATTTATCCAAATTTAATAACGCGTTTTTCTTTGAGATGTCGTATAATTGGAATTTTTTCCATGAGGAGATAATATTTAAGAAAGTTAACTTTTTTTGCAAAGTATTTTTTGCAGAATAATGTTACGCAAAGTCGGTATCTTGCATAATCTTTTAATAGTTATTCGGTTATATCTATATCTTTTAAAAAAGAATAATCCCCTCGCTTTTATTAATTATTCAATAAACTTTAAATTTCTCTTTATTTTAACTTTTCTTTCTTAATAAATCTGCACTCGGGATAATTTGAGCAGCCTAGAAAAGCGCCGTATTGGCTGCTTCTTTGGACTAAAGCGCCGCCGCAACGCGGGCAAATGCCCTTCTCCAACGCCTCTTTCATTTTTTGGATATTTTTTATATGCTGGTCTTTGGTTACGGCCTGTTTTTCGCTTGCGTCAAGCAACTTTTTGTATATGTTTTGCATTTGTTCGGCTGTTAACGCGGTATCGCTGGACGCTTTGATTGTTTTTCCTAAAACGTTAAGAGGAATTACATTGCCTTCTATGTATTTGGTATTGTTTTGCGTAAAGACGACCAAGGATTTGATTTTGACATCTTCATCAATAAGCTTTTTGATTCTGTAAATATGTGTAGCGTTTTGCTTGATAGGATTGTATATCTTATTTTTGACCTTTCCGTATTTTAAAACTTGCGTCCATTCATGCTGATTTTCTTTGCCATATATCCTGCCCGAATAATTTTTGGTTTCTATTACAAATACGCCGTTTTTTCTAATAACTATATGGTCTATTTGGCTAGACTTTCCCTCATCCACAACCATATAATTATTTAAGACATATTGTTTTCCTTCTTTTGTTTTTCCGATTATTAATCTAACCAATAATTCCCCTAAAAATCCTTTGCC
>DUVY01000025.1 GCA_012840805.1 Clostridiales bacterium
ACTAATTATGTTAAATATATTTTCTTTATAAAAATATAAATAAAAACGTTTGCTAATACTAAAAATGCTAGTCAAATATTGGCGGTTAGTGTATAATATTCAAAGAAAATATTACTTGGAGAGTTAAATGCCTTTAGTTAACACGAAAGAGATGTTACAAAAAGCCTACGAAGGTGGATACGCCGTAGGCGCTTTTAATGTAAACAACATGGAAATGATTCAAGGAATTGTTTCAGCAGCTATTGAGGAAAGAGCTCCCCTAATACTACAAGTCTCAAACGGCGCAAGAAAATACGCAAATCCTATTTATTTAAAAGCGTTGATTGAAAGCGCGGTAAAAGAAAGTAATTTGCCGATAGCTTTGCATCTTGACCATGGCGATAGTTATGAATTATGCGTTTCGGCGATTGACGACGGTTTTACATCTGTTATGATTGACGCGTCGCATCACTCTTTTGAAGAAAACATCAGAATAACAAGAAAGGTCGTTGAATATGCCCATCCTAGAAATGTAACCGTTGAAGCCGAGCTTGGCAGATTAGCGGGTATTGAGGATGATATTTGTGTGTCTGAAAACGACTCTGCTTTTACTGACCCTTCGCAAGTTCAAGAATTTGTTGAAAGAACGGGCGTTGATTCCTTGGCGATAGCTATAGGAACAAGTCATGGGGTTTATAAATTTAAAAGCGAACCCAAACTAAGATTTGATATTTTGGAAGAAGTATCAAAAAGACTGCCTTATTTTCCTATAGTATTGCACGGGGCGAGCTCGGTATTGCCCGAATATGTTGAAATAATACAAAATAATGGCGGCGCCATGAAAGGCGCAAAGGGCGTGCCTGAAGAAATGCTAAGAAAAGCGGCAAAAATGGCTGTTTGTAAAATTAATATTGACAGCGATTTAAGAATGGCTTTTACAGCGGCCATTAGAAAACATCTTTTTGAAAACCCCTCACACTTTGACCCGCGCCAATATTTAGCGCCCGCGCGAGAAAATGTAAAACAGTTGGTAAAACATAAAATAAAAAATGTGCTTGGATGCAATAATAAAATTTGAGTAAATAAGAGGTAATCATAAAATGATTACCCTTTTTTTAGATTTGTATAAAAATTTTTTTGCCCATTTTTAGCGCATTAAAATTTTATACCTTAGACAATAAAAAGGAAGGTTATATATGCCAAAAAACAACTCAATAAAAAAAGTGCTTGTTATCGGTTCTGGTCCAATTATCATTGGGCAAGCGGCGGAATTTGATTATGCTGGAACTCAAGCTTGCCGAGCGTTAAAAGAAGAAGGACTAGAAGTCGTCTTGATAAACTCTAATCCCGCTACTATAATGACTGACAAAAATATAGCTGATAAAGTTTATATAGAACCCTTGACTCCCGATTTTATCAAAAAGATAGTATTGACAGAACGCCCTGACAGCGTCTTGCCGTCTTTGGGCGGACAAACAGGGCTTAACTTAGCAATGGAACTTGCTGATGAAGAATTTTGGACAAAAGAAAATATTAAACTTTTGGGAACTAATATATCAGCAATAAAAATGGCTGAGGACCGTCAAGAGTTTAAAGATACAATGCTCAAAATCAACGAGCCTTGTATCGCGAGCAAAGTAGTCACAAGAGTGCAAGACGCTTTGGATTTTGCGGAAGAAATCGGTTATCCCGTTATAGTTAGACCCGCATATACTTTGGGCGGTACGGGCGGCGGCAAAGCCAATAACAAAGAAGAGTTAAAAGTGATCGCGTCTAATGGTCTAAGACTTTCAAGAGCGCATCAGGCTTTGATAGAAAAAGATATAACCGGTTGGAAAGAAATTGAATATGAGGTTATACGCGATAGCAAAGACAATGTAATTATCGTATGTAATATGGAAAATATTGACCCTGTCGGTGTTCATACGGGCGACAGCATAGTCGTAGCGCCGTGTCAAACATTATCCGAAGAACAGCTTCAAATACTCAAAACAGCATCCATAAAAATCATTTCTGCTTTGGGAATTGAGGGCGGTTGCAATATTCAATTTGCCCTGCGCCCCCAAAGCCTTGAATACGCGGTAATAGAAGTTAACCCGAGAGTATCGCGCTCATCCGCGCTAGCCTCAAAAGCGACAGGATATCCAATAGCTAGAGTTGCCACCAAAATTGCAATAGGATATACGCTTGACGAGATACACAAAAATTTAATACAATCCGAGCCTGAAATGGATTATTTGGTAGTCAAAATCCCCAAATGGCCTTTTGATAAGTTTATTTACGCCAATAGAACATTGGGAACGCAAATGAAAGCCACAGGGGAAATAATGGCGATAAGCGCGACATTTGAAAGCGCGTTGATGAAAGCGATAAGATCCCTCGAGTTAAATCTATACCACCTTCAACTATCCAAGCATGTCAATTTAACTGACGAACAAATTGAAAAAATGTTGGATGAGGTGACCGATGAAAGAATATTTGTGGTTGCCGAGGCTTTAAGGCGAAACATTGATGTTGAAAAAATCACCCAAATTACAAAAATAGATAGCTATTTTTTAGAAAAAATCAATAACCTTATTTTATGGGAAAAAAAGCTCAAAAAATCAAAATTTAAAGATTTGACTGCCGATTTTTTATTGCGGTCAAAACAGCTAGGCTTTACCGATAAACTCATTGGAGAGTTTTTAGGCGTAAAAAAAGAAGATATTACAAAACTAAGAAAAAAATTTAATATAAATCCCGCTTATAAGACGGTAGATACTTACGCCTCAAGGTTAGACGCTTATACGCCTTATTATTATTCTACTTATGACGGGCAAAACGAATCCATACGCGCCGATAAGAAAAAAGTCTTAGTATTAGGCTCAGGACCAATCAGGATAGGTCAAGGCATAGAATTTGACTATTGTTCCGTTCATTGCGTTTGGGCGTTAAAAGAAGCGGGCTATGAGACAATTATAGCCAATAGCAACCCCGAAACAGTATCCACAGACTTTGATACCTCGGACAAACTTTATTTTGAGCCCTTGACCCCCGAAGACATTGAGATTTTAGTGGAAAACGAACAGCCTGACGCCGCCTTAGTCCAATTTGGCGGTCAAACGGCAATAAAACTCACTAAGACTTTGGTCAATCTAGGCGTGCCCATTATGGGAACGAGCGAAAAAAGCATAGACGCCGCCGAAGACCGCGAAAAGTTTGACGAGATTTTGGAGTCTTGCGATATCCCCCGCCCCAAAGGAATGGCGGTATTTTCTAAAGCCAAAGCCGTCGCCGCCGCGGAAGCTTTGGGTTATCCGGTTTTGGTAAGACCTAGTTATGTTTTGGGCGGACAAGGAATGCAAATATGTTATAACAGTCAAGATGTCAAAGAATTTATGCAAATAATAAACACGGTCAAACAAGAACATCCCGTCTTAGTCGATAAATATCTTATGGGTAGAGAGTTAGAAGTTGACGCTATTTGCGACGGCGAAGACATATTGATTCCGGGTATAATGGAGCATTTGGAAAGAGCGGGCATTCATAGCGGCGACAGTATCTCTGTTTATCCCACTCAAACTATTCCCGCGCAAATCAAACAAAAAGTTGTAGAATACACTTATAAGCTTTCAATGGCGCTTAACGTTATTGGGCTTGTGAATATACAATTTGTGTATTATGAAAATGAACTTTATGTAATAGAAGTCAACCCGCGCTCATCAAGAACGGTGCCTTATATAAGTAAAGTCACCAATGTGCCCGTTGTGGATATTGCCACCGCTTGCACTATCGGCAAAAAATTAAAAGACTTAGGCTATGGCACAGGTCTTTATCCCGAAAGCGCGTATTGCGCTGTCAAAGTACCCGTGTTCTCTTTTGCGAAGCTAGGAGGCGTGGAGGTCAGCTTAGGACCCGAAATGAAATCAACGGGCGAAGTGTTGGGAATTGATAAAAGCTTTGGGCAAGCGCTATACAAAGGGCTTTTGGCATCTGGCATAAAAGCGCCCATAGGCGGCGGCGTCTTGATAACTGTCAACGACCAAGACAAACACGAAATAGCGCCGGTTGCCGAAGAGCTTAGACAATTAGGTTTTATACTCTACGCGACCAAAGGAACTTCCAAAACTCTTAACGAAAACGGAATCCCGACTATTACGGTTGATAAGATTGGAGAAGGCTCGTTTGATATTTTATCCACTTTGGATTCGGGAAAAATAAGCCTGTTAATCAATACGCCAAGCCGCAACAGAAAAACCGAGGTGGACGGGCTAAAAATCAGAAGACGCTGCGTTGAACTATCCTTGCCCTGCCTTACTTGCATAGATACAGTCAACGCGCTAATATACGCTCTCAAAATCAATAAACAAAACCCTGATTTTACAGTAGTTGATATTACGCAAATTTAATCGTGTTATATAATTTTAAAAAATCCCCTTTTTGCAATAAGGGGATTTTTTTATTTCTTTTTATCTTCTTTTAATATATATTTGCATGAATCGCATCCGGGACATGCCTTGATGCCTTGTTTTTTGTTTCTTATTTTATTTCTTACTAGATACGCGATTGTGCCTATTACAGACAAACCTACTAAAATTAATATCACAATATCCGCGGGTGTCATAATTTACTCCTATTTAATTAATTATATGCTAGTTAAATTATAAGCATAACAAGATTGCCTAAACCATAAATTAACAGCGATATCAAATAAGCCAAAATCAATTGATAAATCAAAATAACCGCTGTCCATTTTTTAGATTTTACTTCTTGAGATATTGCGCCAATTGCCGCTAAGCACGGCGGCGCCAAAAGATTAAACACCATAAAACAATACGCAGCCAAAGGCGAAACAAATATCCCCGCGCTTGTAATCCAAGCCTTGACCTGTTCCATTAAGCCTTCGTTTTCCAAAGGGTCGCCTAAGCCCGATAATGTTCCAAATGTGGTAACCACCACTTCTTTTGCCACAAATCCCGACAAAACCGCGAACGCCGCCTGCCAAGTCCCAAAGCCCATAGGTTTAAATATATAGGCGAATATCCCTCCAATTTTTGCCATTATGCTGTCATTTGGGTTGTCAACCATTTTAAACGAAAAACTAAAGGATTGCAAAAACCAAATTATAACGGACGAAACTAAAATTATGGTTCCCGCTTTTTTTGCAAAACTTTTAAACTTTTCAAACAAAATCCTTAACAAGGTTTTGACATCGGGCGCGCGATAAGGGGGCATTTCCATAATAAACGGGGTTTTTTGCTTTTTGAATACAAATTTTTGAAAAATTACGCCGGTTATCACCGCCATTATTATGCCTAAAACATATATTGAAAATATGACCAATGTGGCAGTTATACCCTCAAAAAACGCCGCTGTTAAAAATGTCCAAATAGGCAATTTCGCGCCGCAAGACATAAAAGGCGTTACCAAGATAGTCAATCTTCTTTCGTTTTCGTTTTCTAATGTTCTTGCGCCCATTACGGCGGGGACGCTACATCCAAAGCCCATAAGCATAGGCACAAAAGATTTTCCGCTTAAGCCAAACTTTCTAAACGCCCTATCCATAATAAATGCGGCGCGCGCCATGTATCCTGTGGCTTCTAAAATGGATATAAATAAATACATAACCAAGATATATGGCAAAAACCCAAATACCGCGCCAACGCCGCCATAGATTCCGTCAACTACCAAGCCAATAGCCCAGTCAGACGCGTTGACAAATGATAAAAAGCGCGCCAACAGCTCGCCAATCTCGGCTATAACCCATTCTATACCGTAAGCCGCCAAAACGCCTGGCATCATTACCGTAATGCCTGCTATTTCAAATTCACCAAAGACCAAGAAAAACATAAGAAACATAATTAAGAAAAAAATCGGCAGACCCCAAATCTTATGGGTCAAAGTTTTGTCAATTTTTTCTGTTTTGGTTGTTTCTTTGAGTTTTTTGCTATTTTTTATCGCGCATTGACAATTTTGGGTAATAAAATCATATCTTAAATCCGCTATCAGCCCTTCGGTGTCTTCATGATCTTTTTTGATTTTATTAATTGCATCTAATATATTCTTCTTAGCGTCATCGTTTAAATTTAAAGAATCTAAAAGAAGCTGATCGCCCTCTATCAATTTGATTGCGATATAATCTGAGCTAGATATGTTTAATTCGCGCAAAATGCTAGAAATCTTACTTATGCTGTCTCCTAGAGAAAAACGCCGCAAAACCGATCTAGCTTGTCTCTTGGTAGCTGCCGCCTTATAGGCGGCGTTCATTATTTCATCCAATCCCTTTTTCTTATGCGCCGATATGGGAATAACTTTTACGCCCAAAGCATTTTCCAAGACCATTACATCAAAGCTTACATTATCCTTTTCCAAAACATCTATATAATTAAGCGCAATTACCATTGGAATATCTATTTCTAATAGTTCGGTTGTAAGGTATAGATTTCTACACAAATTGGTAGCGTCAACTATATTAATGACAATATCGGGCTTTTCGTCTAAGATGTAATTTCTTGCGATTATCCCTTCGGGAGAATAAGGAGAAGTAGAATAAATACCCGGCAAATCAACCAATGTTATAGTTTGACCTGATACCTTTTTCTTATAAATACCTTCTTTTTTTTCAACTGTAACTCCGGGCCAATTTCCTACGCGGGCATTGCTGCCTGTAATAGCGTTAAATAGCGTCGTCTTGCCGCTATTGGGATTGCCCGCTATCGCCATTCTTAATGCCATAAAATCTCCACTTAATCAATAATTTCAACAGAAATGTTTTTCGCGTCAACCTTTCTTATACTTAGCTCATAGCCTCTTAGAGAAATTTGAATCGGATCGCCCAAAGGCGCGACCTTTCTAAATAATATTTCAGCGCCGGGCGTTATTCCCATTTCTAACAGCTTTCTTTTGAGCATCCCTTGCGCCAATACTTTTTTGACTTTACAGCGCTGCCCTATCTTCAATTGTTCTAATGTCATAAATATCCTTCAAAATTATATTGTTAGGTTTAACTAACAATTGAAAATTAAAAAACATCCTTTTGGGATGTTAGTCTTATATAACAATATAATATTGCATTAACAATCCATTGTCAAGTTTTTTTAACTCTCTTTTGTTTTTTTCCCCGCTTTTCTAATAGTTTCAAAATCTCTCCTATGTTTTGCCTTGCGCACTCTTCCCCTGCTTTTATAGCCAGATCATTTTGCTTAAATATAAATAGGTTTTTATCTTGCATGTCAGGCGTTAATAAAAGATCACAATGACAATATATCCGTTTTGTGTTTTCCCAATCCATCAATAAAAATGTCTGCTCCGCCATATTAATAATACTCGAAGGTCTTTGCCCTTGTTTATATGGACCAAGGGCGTCAACCGCGATAGTTATATCGGCGCCAAGTTTATAAGCTTGCGGTATAGGAAGCCTATAATGCACGCTTCCGTCCACAAAAAGCCTGCCCTTGTACTCAAACGGCTTGAAAACTAAAGGAATTGACATGCTGGCTCGCATGGCTTTCCAAAGCTCGCCCCTTGTTATCATTACAGATTCACCGGTGATAAGGTCTGTGGCAATTGAAGCGTATTTTATCTTTAGGTCTTCAATCTTTATATCGCCGAGTTGTTTTAAAAAAATAGA
>DUVY01000026.1 GCA_012840805.1 Clostridiales bacterium
CTATAATGTCCTTGATTCATAGTGCCTTTTCCTTTTGTATAATCTTGTGTTACAAACTTATTATACAAAGATAAAGGTTCACTATGAATCTTTTTTTACCCGTTGCACTTCATTTTACAATCTTCCTCTAATAATTTTTTAAAAAATTTCAAAAAATATATAACCAAACTTATAAAAAGGAACAATAAACCCTTAGCAAAGGGTTATCTTTGCGTTAAAAAATTATTGTATTTAATTAAAAGTTGCGCTGATTAGACTTCGACTTGGTTATAAAACTTTTGCAGATCCAAAATCTTTTTGCCCAATTCCGTTCGGTCATACGGAATATTGGTTTCATACAAGATATAAGTCGATCTTAGTTTTTTATTTCTTTTTAACAAAATTTTGCCCTTATTTGCATAATCCAAAAGCTCGCTCATTTCGGGCTGAATTATTTTTTCTAATTGCTTTTGCGTCCAAATAGATTGGCCCATAGCTACTTTTCTTAGTTCTTCTTCTGTTAACGAAAGAATCTCAACTAAAGCGCTTCTAAACTCTTCTACTTTGGTCATTTCTACTCCTTTGCAAAAATATTATAAGCCTCGTTTGTGTTCTTTGGTGTTTAATGAATATACCACACTCTAGTTAGTAAATTTATCCAAAGGCTTTATGTCTATATCTATCCGAATCTATAAGGAAGACAATGTAAAATAGTTTACTATCATAATTTTATCATAAATTTGCAAATCAAACAACATATTATACATTTTTGCTGTCTTTTATAATCTTTTTATCTATATACATATTTGCCATATGCATAAAAACTAATTTTTGAAAATGCAAATATTAACCTATTTTTACTAAAGACAAGCTTTAACGCTATAATATAATCTATAAAAAAGCTAAACCCTTTATTTCTAACCAATAGGGTTTTTAATTAAGCTTTATATTATCTTAATTAAAAGTCTAGTCTTTGCGTTCTTTTTGCGATCTTGGAAAGATAACCTTAAATATAGGATAAAACACCCAAAACGCGATTAACGCCTGCAAGAATGAGGCAAATACTCCGCCCCAAGTATCGCCCAACAGGCCATATATCCACGGCTGATACAGAGCATAAAGCACATTTTGCCCTAGAGTAATGACAATAGTGGCGATAACAAACCAAAACACCGCCTTCGAAATATCGCCATCGGACTTGAACGCTATATTCCTTTGCATAATAAATGTCAATACTTGCGCGATTACCAAAGTGATAAACATCGCCAAAAAATACGCCAACCCGCCATGCCCTAGATAAAGTCCCGAAACCCCGTTCATAGAGCGCTGGACATATTCGCCCACTTGACCGCCCGTAAAGTTAAACACATAATAAGGGTCATAAATTTTTGTGCCGTCCGATAATACCTTGGCTACCTTTTGGGCGCTGCCTATCGGACCAATAAAGTGAAAATCTGTATTTATTAAATTAGTCTGTTTGAATATAAACTGCAAAAGCGGCAATATAATAAATTGGATTATAGTGATAAAATTGCCTACCATAAAATAGCGGATAAACTCGGCGATTTTATAATGACGATGCCACCAATAATACACGCCTAAGCCAAAATTTTTGTATGATTTGACAAAATTTTTGAATGAAACCACATAGCCTTGTTCGTTTTTAGGGTCTGTTAAAGCCGCCCTAATGGACGCCGTTAATGAAAAGCTGGCCGCAAGCGCATATAAAAACGCGGCAATGATGGAAAAGATTGATATTATTCCTTTTAATATTGGAATCGCCAAAAACGCCGCCGCGCTTAATAACGATATTACGCCAAATACGAGTTGCGCGAAACAATTATATCTAGGCAATAACATAGATATAATCATAGTTATTATTGGAAGAACGCTGGCAATCAATAATATTTTGGACGGATCTGAAATTAAAATAAAACTAACGCTATCTTTGGACGCATATGGCAAAAAAATCATTAATATGCCGAAAAGCCCTGAGAATAAGCCTAAGATATTGGTAAGCGCCGGCATCCAATCTAAAAACCATGTCTTTGACAATAAATGATTTTTGGCTTTTTCTCTCACTTTAGCGGCTTTTACTTCTTTTTGTTTTATCTTTTGTTCTTTTAATTGATCGTTTTTGTTCATTTTTGTTAAACAGCTTTTACAAAACCTTAATTTCAGTTTTGGCGGTTCCTAGCTCGCTTCCCCCAAAAACCGAAATTGTTCCCTTCTCATTCGGGCGTATAATCGCGAGCGCTTCGCCAAAATAAGTCTCGGCGGTATCCGTAAGATACCCGCGTTCGTTAAAAGGGCAACCATTGCCGAAAGCAAGCAAAGTCCCGTTTTCCACGATCAGCTTGACGCTATTGTGAATATAGGGCTTTAACAAACCGTTGCTGTCGGTAAACCTTACTCTTACATAAGCGAGATCTTTTTGCGTGATTTGGGCTTGCTCGGGCTCTAAGCGCAAAACTGTTTGTTCGTCGCCGCTATGTAAAGAAGAGCGATATAATTCTTTCCCGTCTTGGTCTAAGCCTATCGCGGTCAATACGCCCGAATAATATCTTGTCTTAAAATACGCCACATAGTTTTTGTTAGGTCTTTTTTCGCCTATTTTTTTATCGTTAATATAAAGCGCTACCTTAGGCGCGCGGCTATATACCTCAACGATAGTCTTTTTGCCCTCATAGCCCGGGTAGTTCCAGCTTTCAATAGTGTCGCTCATTTTCCACGCCGACGGCGAAGTTTTTATCCCTGAACAATGAACAGGCTGAGCCGCTATTCTGATGTTGTCTTGCTCAAACGCTACCTTTGTGTAAGCGGTCTCGGCGGTCGGCTTGCCGGTAAGGTCCAAACGCCCCGAACCCGCGCTCATCCAGCCTACGCCGTAAGAAAAATCTTTGGCGTGGCATTGATGCACCCACGCGCCTACTCCCACTTCGCCCAAATAGTCCATTCCCGCCCAAACAAAATCGCCTATTAACGCGGGGTTTTGCTTGGCTAGGTCATAAAACAAGCCCGCGTCTTTGCAAAATGTTTCTGTGCCCAAAATAACGCGATTGGGGTATTTTTTTAAGTCTTTTTTGTATCTTAGTATTCCATAATTATATCCCGCTACATCAAGCTTCTGGAAGGCGTCCCTTGTTTTGCGGTCGCTGCCTCTTAGCGTAGCGCCCAGTTTCATAGTGGTGTCGCCTAACTTGCCCGCAAGATTATTAAAAAATTCGCTACCTACCGCTTTGTGCTTTTTGCGCTTTAGGGCTTTTTCGGCCTTTTTGTCGGTATAAACTCCAAAGCCCAGCGAATACAAATAATTGAAAAATATATTAATACCGCAAGTAACAGGACGGTAATCCAAACTTTTGAGATATTTTGTCATCTTTTCGCAAAGCTCTATGCCTTTTTTTTGGCTTGTCTCGGCGACCTCGTTGCCTATGGAATACATAATCACGCTAGGGTGGTTATAGTCTTTATCCACCATATCTTTTAGGTCTTGGCGCCACCAATCAAGCATTTTGTCCGCATAGTCGTATTTGTTTTTGTGTATATACCACATATCCACATACTCATCCAAAACCAGCATCCCCAGCTCGTCGCAAGCGTCCAACAAAGCTTTTGAGCATGGGTTGTGCGCCGACCTTATCGCGTTATATCCCGCTTGCTTAAGAAGCTTTATTTTGCGATATTCGGCAAAGGGATGAGCCACCGCGCCCAATAGACCATTGTCATGATGAATACACGCGCCCAAAAGCAATACGCGGCGACCATTGAGACGAAAACCGTCGCGGCTATCGCATTCTATTGTCCTAATCCCAAATCTTGTTTGGAATTGACCGCCCTCAAAATTAACTTTGCAAACATATAGCTTTGGATTATCTATATCCCAAAGACTTGCATTAGGCAATTCGGCATTTATTTTAATAGGATCGCCGTTGGTTTTGCGCGTTGTGGAATACAAAATCTTCTCATCATCTAATACTTGTATTTCCATCGCGCCGGGCGCGTTAGTGTCAACCATAATTTCAATCTTGGGCATTTCATAATCAAGCGTTTTGATCTTTAGTCCATTAAGTTTTACATGCTTAGGGGGAAGAATATAAAGATTAACAGGTCGATAAATACCCGAGCCCGAATACCAACGGCTGTTAGGCTGGTCGCTGTTTATGACCGTTACCTTTAAGGTATTGTCTTGTCCTATTTTCAAATGTTTTGTGACATCTACATAAAAATTAGTATAGCCGTATGGACGATACATTACTTTGGTGTCGTTTATATAAACTTCCGCATCCTTATACGCGCCTTCAAACTCAAGTATGATTATTTTATCTTTATAGTCTTCGGGTGCGAAAAACGTTTTTTCATATACATAATCGCCGCCCCGATGCCACGCTATATGCTTGCCGCCCAGACTGTCCATTGAGCGCTCTTCATATATCATAGCGTCGTGAGGAAGCGTAACTTTCTTAATTTTATTTGGATTTTTTATTTCATATACAAGCCAATTTTCATTAAAGTCGTATTTTCGCATTATTACCTCCAGGCCCAATTATTTTATCAACATATCCTATTAAAAATGTTTATTTTAGCAATAATCGCATTCAAACATTATTATACATTTTATTATTTAACAAACGCCGTAAAATACTAAAAATATTTTTATTCTTTTAGGGAAGTTCTATATATTAACACTTCCTTGATGGAAGCTGTTACTATATAAAGCCCTTTATTATCGCTCTGTTTATTCTTTAACTAACCTTTTGTAAAAGGAGCTTATGATAAGCGCGATAATAGCCAGTGCGTAGAACACAAAGCCTACCATTGAAACATTAAGCGCGGTCGCTTCCGCCGGCGGATAGTTTACAGGGATAAAATGCACATCCGCTATAAGAGGAACGCGGTCTAGAATAAACACCATAAGGCTCGCAATCAACAAGACATTAGCCACAAAAAGCGCAAGATCAGTTATTTTGCTGTCAAGCTTGTCCGAAAAAACAAATGTAGCGGCAATGATGGCTAGAGCTATAAAAGAGCATATAGTCGGAGTATGATTGATATCAAAGCCTTTTAGGTAGCCTGTGGTAGATGTAACAAGAAATATTATTATTCCTATTAGCACAAACACCGCGCTTGCGCAAACAGCCCAGGACGCTATTGTTTGTTTTTTTATCCAATTTGTCATCTTATTTCACCTCCTTAGAACGCTTTACCAAAGACACCGTGTAAAACGCGATGCTAGCAAGCGCCGCGGCAGAGAATATAACAATCAAGCTGATATAAGTCGCTCTCCACCAGGTCATTAGTTGCACTACGCGCGATGTGGAGTTAATTCCGTTCATCGCCAAGCTATTAGCCAGCGCGTATAATGTATAATGCGCGTTTTGCCTTATCGCGAGAAGTAAGTCTCTATCGCCCGCAAAGGTTTGAGCGGACCAGCCGTGAGAATAGGAGTCGTTCAAAGTTGTTCCAAAGCCGCAAAAAGCCGTGGTGCCGCAAAGAAGCGATTCTTTGGGCGCAGCTTTCATTGTAACGCCCGTAAAGTCTGTAACATTGTAACCTCTAAAGCCCCATTCTTCGCGCATAATCTGAACCATTACGCCGCGATTAGCGCTTGAAGCTACCGCGCCTATGCGGTTATACGAAGACATAACGCCTAACGCGCCTACGTAAGATATGATAAAAAAAAATCTGATTTTAATTCAATACGGAATTCGTATAATGTCGTTTATGCGCCCTAAACTGAAAAAACCGCCTTTTTGAATAAGGCGGTTTTTGGAAGTATTTTTAATTTTACTTATCTATCGCTTTTTTCTTGTCTAAAAGGCAACAAAATATTGAGCTTAAATATATAATTGGAAGCGTCAAAAGACATAAAGCCGTTATACTTTTGGGCTATCATCTTTATGCTTTTTAAACCAAAGCCGTGGTATCTGACATCTTTTTTTGTGGTTTTGGGCAAGTCGTTTTCAAAGCTCAATGCGCCTTTATAATAGTTTTCAATATGTATCGCGACCATACCCATAGCGCGCTTTACCGAAAGGCTTATAACCCTTTTGTCAGGGTCTTCCAGCTTTTGCACCGCGTCAATGGCGTTGTCTATGGCGTTGCCAAACAATGAGTATATATCCGAAGAACGCATAAACGACAAAATCGCCCCGTCAACCATACAATTGAGCTTTATCGCGTTTTGCCAGCATTTTAAGCTTTTTTCAGCCAAAATAACATCCAAAACATCATTGCCGGTCTTTACGGACAAATCGTATATGGATATGGCGTCTTTGAGTTCATTTAGTTCGCTTTCACTCAGCCGCCCTTCTAATTGGGAGATCTGATGTTTTAAGTCATGGCATTTTATGTTAATAATATCTATGGTATCTTTGCTGGTCTTGAACTGTTGTTTTTGAAGATACAGCATATGTTCTAATATTTGCATTTCTTGTTTCATACTTGACCTTTTTAGCATAGTGTATTGTATGCTCAAGGTAAACAGGCAAGAAATTATATCATAACTCGCAAGCATTAGATAAATTGAATAATCCCTTGTATATTCATACTGACC
>DUVY01000027.1 GCA_012840805.1 Clostridiales bacterium
ATATCCTTAATAGGCGGCGGCGAATCTATGATTGGAAGACGAATCTAAAAGATAAATCACAAAAAAGCAGGAGGCTAAATTATGAAAAAAGCAAAAATTTTTGCCGATAAAAACATGCAAATCGGCAAGGTAGAATCAAAAATGTTTGGCTCTTTTATTGAGCATTTGGGAAGAGCGGTCTATGAGGGCATTTACGAGCCAGGTCATCCCGCCGCCGATGAAAACGGATTTAGAAAAGATGTAATCTCTCTTATAAACGAGTTAGGCGTGCCTATTGTAAGGTATCCCGGTGGCAATTTTGTCAGCGGTTATAATTGGCTTGACGGTATCGGCAAAAAAGAAAACAGACCTACGCGTCTTGATTACGCGTGGAGAACAATTGAAACCAACCAATTTGGCACGGACGAGTTTATGAAATGGTGCGAAGAAGCTAACGTAGAGCCTATGATGGCGGTTAATATGGGCACCGGCGCGCCTCAAGACGCGGGTTATTTGGTAGAATATTGCAACCATCCTTCAGGCACTTATTACAGCGAGCTTAGAAAAGCCAATGGTAGCGAAAAACCTTACAAGGTCAAATATTGGTGTCTAGGAAACGAAATGGACGGACCATGGCAGATATGCCATTTGGAGGCGATAGACTATTCAAAAAAGGCTTTAGAAACGGCAAAAATAATAAGATGGGTTGATAACCGCGTAAAACTAATCGCGTGCGGTAGCTCGAGCGCGGAGCTTCCGAGTTATCCCGATTGGGACAGAATTATTTTGGAAAACCTTTATGACTATGTTGATTATCTGTCTATACATCAATATTATTGGAACGAAGGCTGCGACGAGGATTTTTACGCGAGCTATAAGCGTATGGACGAGTTTATAAAAACGGCTATCGCCACTTGCGACTTTGTCAAAGCAAAAAAGCGCTCCAATAAGACCATTTATCTTAGCTTTGACGAATGGAATGTATGGTATCTAAAGGATGTTAAGCTTGAAGATTGGACTCAAGCGCCTCATATCTTAGAAGACAAATACACGCTCCAAGACGCCATAGTCTTTGGCGGGTTGATGAACACATTGCTTAACAACTGCCATCGGATAAAAATCGCGTGTTTGGCGCAATTAGTCAATGTTATCGCGCCTATATTTACCCAAAAAGGCGGGGCGGCAATCAGGCAGACTACTTTTTATCCTTTCAAATATGTAAGTCAATACGGCAGAGGTCAAGCCTTGATGACGATAAGCGAATGCGACGAGTTTGATTCTAAATTTGGCAAAGTCAAAGAACTAAGTCAATCCGTAATATTTGACGAAGATGCCAATTCTTTGGCGGTATTTGTGTGCAATTATAGCCAAGACGCTATAGAAGCCGAAATAGAATTAAGGTCGTTTGGCGATCTGGAAATTATTGAGCATGTGGTTTTAGACGGCGCGGACCTAAAAGCGATTAATGATTTTGAAAACCCCTCAAGAGTAACGCCCAAAAATGTAGATTTAGGCGCAATTAAAGACTCAAAAGCTTTTATAAACCTTTCTCCTTTGTCTTGGAATATGATAAGGGTAAAAATAAAATAATCCAAGACAGCAAAGCTAGGCGCTGACTATCCAAAAATCAGCGCCTAGTTTGTTATATATTTTTATATTATTAATACCGCAAAAATACTGATTTTCCGATTTAAGATTACAAAAAGTTACCACGCTAATTACGCCCAAATCAGCCTCAAAAAAGTTTATTTTGAACGCCTCTTGCATAAACTATTGCAAGAGGTTTTTATGTGGGAATTAAGTATAAGCATTGATTCAAAAAAAGCGGCTTGCATAGACAGTCTTATGCAAGACATAAGCCCCTATGTAAAAAAAGCGGGCGGCGTAATGGCGCGCGGCAAGGCGCTGTCTAGGGATTATTTGGCTTTGGCATGCGAAGATAACAAAAGCAAAATAATAACTGACGCTTTGCACGAGATTATTTCCAACATAATAATAACGGATTTCAAGCTGGAATACTTGCAAGAAAACTCCCGATTGCCCATAAACAATCAAATGAACTACAACGCGTTTATCAAGGCGTTGGTAGAGTTTGATAGGGAATTTGACCGCGAAGTAGTGATAAGAAAACTCTTTTTCAACAAAGAACTTATGCTGGACGGTTTTTATAATTTCAGATTGAAAGAATTGAGAAGCCGCTGGCAAGAAATATGCGATTTGGCTAACAATAACTCCGCCTATCTTTCATACCATGAGACTTTTTTGGAGTTATTAAAATTTTTGGTCAATACCATTAACAGCAAACTTGACGAGGTACATATCTTTGACGAAAATGGTAAATATGTTTTTTACGACAAACATATGAACAGAATCAAAAACCAAAAATATCATTTGGATGAAGAAATAAATACCGACACGCTGATTCCGTCATTAATCAACCTATCGCCTAATAAAATAGTCTTTTACCATATAGACAAAATGCCGGTTGTTATAGTCAATATGATAAGCAGTATTTTTGAAAACCGAATAGAAGTAAGATAAAAGATACATAACGACAAAATAAAAGCCTTTGACCAAAAAATCAAGGGCTTTTTTTGTTTTTAAAAAAATGCCATAATGTTGACGATTGATTATTTTGGGTATATAATCAAATAATACATTTAAATTTGCCAAAAAATTTTTTAAATATAACCAAAAAATTTTAGCTTGGAGATAAAAACTTATGGAATTAGAGATTTTAAGGCATAGCGCGTCGCACCTTCTGGCGCACGCGGTCAAGCGTCTTTATCCCGATGTAAAGTTAGCGATAGGACCCGCGACCAATACGGGTTTTTATTATGACTTTGATTTTTCCGCGCCTATTACGATGGCGGATTTAGAAAAAATAGAACAGGAAATGACCAAAATTTCCAAAGAAAACCTAAAGATAGAAAGATTTGAGCTGCCCAAAGAAGAAGCCATAGACTTAATGCAAGAACAGGGCCAAATCTATAAGCTTGAACTTATCAACGAATTGCCCGAAGGCGAGGCAATTTCTTTTTATAGGCAAGGGGATTTTGTTGACCTTTGCCGCGGTCCTCATGTCAATTACACTGCTAAAATCAAGCATTTTAAGCTTCTATCTGTAACGGGCGCTTATTGGCGCGGCAGCGAAAAAAACAAGATGCTGACTCGGATATATGGAACGGCTTTCGCGACTAAGGATGAGTTATTGGCGCATCTAGAAGCGCTAGAAGAAGCTAAAAAACGCGACCATAACAAGCTAGGCAGAGAGCTTGGCATATTTATGACTGAAGAAAATATAGGGCAAGGCTTGCCGCTGTTGATGCCTAAGGGCGCTAAGATTATGCAAAAACTCATAAGATGGGTAGAAGACGAAGAAGAAAAAAGAGGCTATATGTTTACCCGCACGCCCTTTATGGCCAAGAGCAATCTTTACAAAATAAGCGGGCATTGGGACCATTACCGCGACGGGATGTTTATTATGGGCGAAGAAGGCGTTGACGACGGACTAAAGGCGTTAAGACCGATGACTTGCCCGTTCCAGTTTATGATTTACAAAAACGGCATAAAAAGTTATAGGGATTTGCCCCTAAGATACGCCGAAACCTCCACGCTATTTAGAAACGAAAGCAGCGGCGAAATGCACGGGCTTATAAGGGTGCGCCAGTTTACCTTGAGCGACGGTCATATCATTTGCGCGCCCGAGCAGATAAAAGACGAGTTCAAAAACGCGCTGGAGCTGTCTTATTATTTGATGGACACTTTGGGTCTTAGAGAAGATATAACATTTAGATTTTCCAAATGGGATCCCAATAACAGCGAAAAATATATCAACGACCCTCAAAAATGGGAATCCACCCAAAAGCTGATGAAAGAAATACTAGACGATTTGGGCATTGACTATGTAGAAGCCGAAGGCGAGGCGGCTTTTTATGGACCTAAGCTAGACTTCCAGATAAAAAATGTCTATGGAAAAGAAGACACAATTATAACCATTCAGATAGACTTTTCTTTGGCAGAAAGGTTTGGAATGGAATACACCGACGCCGATGGACAAAAAAAGCATCCTATAATTTTGCACAGAAGCTCAATAGGCTGTTACGAAAGAACGCTGGCGCTGTTGATAGAAAAATACGCTGGCGCGTTTCCGACCTGGCTTGCGCCTGTTCAAGTAGTGGTAATGTCGCTTACAGATCGCACTATTGACGAGGTTGAAAAAGTATATAACGAACTCAAAAATCACGGTATCTTAGCCCAAAAAGACACAAGAGCTGAAAAAATCGGCTACAAAATCAGGGAAGCCCAAATCAACAAAATTCCTTATATGTTGATTATAGGCGACAGGGACAAAGAAGCGGGCGTTGTCAGCGTCCGAAGCCGAAAAGACGGCGATTTAGGCGCGTTTAAGCTAGACGACTTTATCAAAAAAATTAAACACGAAATAGACGCCAAATCAAGATAAAAACTCCCCTAGGGGAGTTTTTTTAATTGATTATAATCTTAATGACCGCAACTTAGTAAAATTCCAATTAAAGATATCTTTTAAAGCCTTATTAATAGACTATCATCCCATGCCCAAAAAACATACCTTTATTTCTTTGGCTAATTTGGCAGTATAAGTCATCAGCCAAGATATTGACATTTAGCATATTAAGAGTGTCTTGATTGTCAATCTTTCGGACATCTTTTTTGCGCGTTATATAATTTTGGGTCAAAAGGTTAAGCAAACCTTTCTTTTCTTTTTTAATGCCCAAAACATTAATATAAGGCGGGCATTTTTTGCTAGTATTCATTAACTCTTTGGTTATTTTCAACGTGGGATAAAGAAGCATTCTTTTGAGCCTAGCCAGCGTGTATCTTTTGGTCTTGACGGCGGTAGCGACATCGTCAAATGTGTGATTGGTTTGAACTTTGCTTTTTATTCGGTTTTCTATACCTTCTTTAAAGTCATAAAAAATTTTCAATTCTTTAGGGGAACTATTTATTATATTAAACAAGCATATATCGGACAAAGATTGCGTCAGCTTGTCAAAGTCATAATAATTATCTTCATACAGCTTAATTAAGTCTTTGGGCGCGGAAGTTATTTTATTCCAAGAAGAGTTTTCGACCGCAAGCCTGATAGCCGAAGCCGAATCAAACTTGCCCGTTAGCTCGGTTTCGTTATAATTGCTTCCAATGCGCTTGAGCGTGATAGGCGCGATAGCGCATTTGTGCCTGATTAAAGCCTTTATATATTCTATGGCTAAGATATTATTAGGCGAGCTTGCGAGCTTTCCAATCTCTTGCCCGTATTTTTTTTGGACAGCCATAGAGAGCGCTTTGGGATAACTTAGCCCCATATTCAAACAGTCTTTTATAGTTTTTTTTAGCTCGGGGCTTTCAGTTTTCAAGATTTGGGCGGCGTGCATAAGCTCGTCAATTTTTCCGCTTTCGCTTCCAAAACTTAACCAATTAACATTTTTTATTTGGTTAATTACTCTTACGGCGCCGTCGGCGAAGATATCCGCGCCCGCTATCGCGAAAACGGTAGGCAGTTCCACAACCATATCCGCGCCGTATCTCAAAGCCGCCCTTGTCCGCGTATATTTATCCAAGATTGACGGCTCGCCCCTTTGCACAAAGTTGCCGCTCATAACGCATACAAGCCCGTCGCACTTAGTGACTTGTTTTGTGTAACGGATATGTTCTATATGCCCGTTGTGCATAGGGTTATATTCGCAGATAATCGCCGCTAATTTCATTGTTTAAAGCCCTGGAAAATTTTTAAAAACGCTTGCTTTCGCAAATGATAAACACATGCCCCAAAATTACAAACTCCCTTTTATACGCCCTCAAACAAGATTTTTTGGTTTACAGAAAAGGGTGGGAGGGGTATAATATATACGGCAAAAAATATTATATCATTGGAGCGTGTAAATGTCTATACTGTTAGAAGAAATTCGCGACAAAGCTAGGGCCGCGGACAAAAAAATTATGTTAGCCGAAGGCGAAGAGCCGCGAATAATAGAAGCGGCCAAAACAATAGTCAAGGAAAAAGTCGCCCGAATCGCTTTAGTAGGCAATCCCCAAACTATCCAACAAATCGGCGGTAACCTAGAAGGAATAGAAATAATCAATCCTGTTACCGATAAAAATCGTGAACGATATATAGATTTATTGTATCAAGCCCGAAAATCCAAAGGACTTACTTATGAGCAAGCGCAAGAGTTAGCCCTAGACCCGCTTTATTATTCGGTATTAGCGGTAAAGGCGGACGACGCTGACGGAATGGTCGCGGGCGCGGTTCATCCCACAGGCGATACATTAAGACCCGCGCTACAAATTATAAAAGCAGCCCCCGGAATTAAGACAGTTTCAAGCTTTTTTCTAATGATAATTGAAGGCAGCAAATACGGCTATAACGGGGCTTTTTTATTTGCCGATTGCGGCCTTAACCCAAACCCCAACGCCGATCAATTAGCGGAAATAGCCGTAACGAGCGCCAAAAGCGCGCATATTCTTACGGGAATGGATCCGCATGTGGCTATGCTTTCTTTTTCAACCAAGGGCAGCGCCCAGCACGAGCTTGTTGATAAAGTGATATCGGCGACCCAAAAAGCCAAAGAACTAGATCCTAACTTAAAAGTAGACGGCGAATTGCAAGGAGACGCCGCGCTTGTGGAAAGCGTTGCCAAACTAAAATGCCCCGACAGCGAAGTGGCGGGCAAAGCCAATGTGCTTATTTTTCCTGATCTTAACGCGGGCAATATCGCTTATAAACTTGTCCAAAGGCTTGCGGGCGCTGAGGCGATAGGACCGATTTGTCAAGGATTTAATAAGCCCATTAACGATTTATCCCGCGGTTGCACGGCGGAAGACATAGTAAACGCTGTTGCGATAACCGCCGTTCAAGCGACTATATGATAAATATTTAGCTAAAAAAAGAGTGGAGAATCAAGAATGAATATTTTGGTAGTAAACGCTGGCAGTAGTTCGTTAAAATATCAGCTGATTGAAATGAACACAGAAGAAGTGTTGGCAAAAGGAACATGCGAAAGAATAGGGCAATTAATTTCTCAATTAAAAGCGACAGGAAAAGACGGAAAAAGCTTTGTGGTAGAGAAACCTATACCCGACCATAATGTCGCTGTCCAATTAATGTTGGAAGCCTTAGTTCACAAAGAATACGGCGTAGTAAAAGATATAAACCAAATTCAAGCGGTAGGACATAGAGTAGTTCACAGCGCCGAGGATTTTGACTCGTCGGTCTTGATTGACGACGAAGTTATGGAAATTTGCCGCAAAAACAGCGATTTGGCGCCTTTGCATGTGCCCGCTAACATCATAGGGATAATGGCGTGCAAAGAAGCTATGCCCAATACGCCTATGGCGGCGGTGTTTGATACGGCGTTCCATTCCACTATACCGCCCTACGCTTATACTTACGCTTTGCCATATCAAGCCTATGAAGAATGGAGAATAAGAAAATACGGCTTTCACGGCACCTCGCACAAATATGTATCCCAAGAAGCCGCCAAATATCTCAAAAAAGATGTCAAGGATTTGAAAATAATAACTTGTCATTTGGGCAACGGCTCGTCAATTACAGCCGTTCAAAACGGCAAATCAGTGGATACTTCTATGGGCTTTACTCCCTTAGAAGGCTTAGTAATGGGCACAAGATGCGGCGATATTGACCCCGCGGTAATAGAATTTATAATGGAAAAGACCAATTGGACAATATCGCAGACAATGGACTATCTCAACAAAAAAAGCGGCGTGCTGGGCATTTCGGGCGTTAGCAGCGACTTTAGGGATTTGATAAAAGCGCTCTACGAGGGCAACAAAAGAGCCGAGCTTGCCTTAGATGTGTTCTGTTACAGAATCAAAAAGTACATAGGCGCTTATGTGGCGGTAATGAACGGCGTTGATGTCATAGTGTTTACAGCCGGCATAGGCGAGCATAACCCCGAGGTAAGAGAAAGAGTTCTAAAAGGGCTAGATTATTTGGGCTTAGAGTTTAACAACGAGCTTAATTATAATGTAGTAAGAGGCAAACTAACCGATCTTAGCGGTCCTAATTCTAAGGTCAAGATTTTATTGATCCCCACCAATGAAGAATTGGTTATTGCCCGCGAAACCCAAGCGCTAATAAAAAATAATTGACTTTTTGGGTATCATTTAATATAATATGCTAGCGTCGCTTGCGCTAGCGCGCGAGGTAAACAATGAAATTTAATATTCCTGCCAAGCCTGTCGAGGCAATTGACTTTGAGTTTGAGACAGAGGCTGAACAATTCTTGCCCGACTATGTAAAGCCGTTGCGTCCCGCGAGCGTAAAAGGCAAGTTAACACCAAAAAACGACGGCTACAGGGCAGAAGGGACAATAATTTACAGTTTTGAGTATAATTGCGACTTATGCGCTAAGACATCCAAGTTTTCCAAAACTGTTAATTTTGACGAAGATTTTACAAAACAAAAAAACCAGCAAGACGCGTATGGTTTTGAAGGCGATATAATAGATATCACGCAATTAGTAATAGACACGATAGTGCTAAGCCTGCCTTCTAGATTGATATGCGAATCCGACTGCAAAGGACTGTGCCCTGTTTGCGGAACGGATAAAAACAATAAAGAATGCGGTTGCAAAATTGAGCAAACGGCAAGCAATCCGTTTGAAATTTTGAAGGGCATTGGAGGTGAAAAATAATGGCAGTTCCCAAGAGAAAAGTATCCAAACAAAGATCAAACAAAAGATACGCCAATTGGAAAGCAGAAGCGCCCAATTTAGGCGAATGTCCTCAATGTCACGAGCCCAAACTCGCCCATCGCGTATGCAAGGCTTGCGGGTATTATGACGGACAAAAAGTCGTAGATGTGAAACAAGACAAAGATAAATAATCTTTGGCTTAGTTGTTTTGTTTTAGAACTTAAGAACTCTAAAGTTTTTTTCTATAGCTTTAGGGTTTTTTATTATTTGAAAATTTTATAATAATTTGCATAAATAACCGCCCAAAATACTTCTTTAGCGCTACGCCATTTTAATAAGGCGGTATTTTTTTATGCCTAAAAACACCAAGACCTTATACTTGTGTTAATGATATATTTTGTTTATAATAATTTTAATCAAATTAATTTGGAGTTATTTTTTATGAAGATTTTAGTTGACGCTTTTGGCGGGGATCACGCGCCGTCAGAGATTATAAAAGGCGCGATCGACGCTTTAAAAAACAATCCCGATATTAAAATAATTTTATCAGGCAAGCAAGATGTAATTTTGAAAGAGTTAGAAAATTATACATTTGATTCCAATCGCTTAGAAATTTTGGAAGCCCAAGAGATAATCTCTAATGACGAACATCCTACATCGGCAATCCGCGACAAAAAAGAATCGTCATTGGTAAAAGGGCTGTATCGCTTAAAAGAAGATCCCCAAATAGCCGCTATGATTTCCGCGGGAAGCACAGGCGCGTTTTTGACAGGCGCGATGCTGATTGTGGGAAGATTGGACGGCATTGACAGACCGGCTCTGGCGCCCGTTTTGCCCACGATTACTCGCGGGCATACTATGCTGATCGATTGCGGCGCTAATATGGACAGCAAGCCCGACTATTTTGTGCAATTTGCCATTATGGGCTCGGCTTATATGCAATCGGTGTTTAATATAGAGTCCCCGCGCGTAGGGCTTTTGTCCGTGGGCATCGAAGACGAAAAAGGCAACGCCCAGACCAAAGCCGCGCTCGAGCTTTTGAAAAAAGCGCCTATCAATTTTAAGGGCAATATGGAAGCGCGGGACGCGCTTTCGGGCGATTACGATGTAGTGGTGTCTGACGGATTTGCGGGCAATGTTATGCTAAAGTCCATTGAAGGCGCGGTCAATCTGATTTTGACGGCGCTCAAGCAAGCCGTTATGGAAAGAACATTATCCAAAATCGGCGCGGCGCTTATGAAGCCGGCGTTTAAACAACTAAAAGAAAGGCTTGACTATAACCAAGTGGGCGGAGCGCCATTTTTGGGCTGCAAAAAGATTGTCATCAAAACCCACGGCTCGTCCAAAGCCAGCTCAATCACTGCCGCTATATTGCAGGCTCATACTATGGCGAAAATGGACTTAATCGGAAAAATCAAAAGCGGAATTGAAA
Source organism: Clostridiales bacterium (assembly GCA_012840805.1). Classification (GTDB taxonomy): domain Bacteria; phylum Bacillota; class Clostridia; order Christensenellales; family DUVY01; genus DUVY01. The sequence continues at coordinate 10,108 of DUVY01000027.1, forward strand.
AGTTAATTTGATGGACATAGCAAAAATCCAAAACCTTATCGGATATGAATTTAACAACAAAGAATTATTAATCACCGCATTCACGCACTCGTCGTATTCCAACGAAAACCAAGTCCAAAGCAATGAAATGCTTGAGTTTTTGGGCGATAGCGTTTTGAGTCTTGCAGTCAGCGAGTATTTGTATCAAAACGCCAATTTCAACTGGAAAGAAAAAGATTTGTCCGAAAAACGCGCGCTTATAGTCAACAAAACGCCATTAGCGAAAGCGCTGGATAAAACATCTCTTATTGATTTTTTAAGATGCGGAGTGGGCGAAACCCGTTCCAACCCGACCAAATCCGAAGCGACAAAGTGCGATTTGTATGAAGCTATTGTGGGCGCTATATTTTTGGACGGGGGTATGCGCGCGGCTAAGGCTTTTATCCATAAAACCCTAGGCGCTAATATGGCGCAAGCCTTAAAAGCCAAGACAGGCAATTATGTGGGATTGCTTTTAGAGCATACCTTAACGCAGAAAAAGGATATATTTAGATACACCCAAACCCAGCAAGACCAGCCGATGTTTTTGGTTGAGGTCGTGCTAGACCAAAAAATATTATCCAAAGCCCAAGCCAAGAGCAAAGCCCAAGCCGAAAAACTCGCCGCTAAAGCCGCTTGCGTCAAGCTGGGACTAATTTAGTTTATAACTATTTTTATCGACAAAGTAGCGTTTTTTTACTACTTTGCAAACATAGATATTTATGCTAAAATAACTAAAGTTTAAACAATAAGGAAACAAAGCGTTGTATTTTAAAAAACTTGAGATATATGGATTCAAATCCTTCGCGGACAAGCTCACCGTTGAATTTGGCGGCGGCATTACGGCTATTGTGGGTCCCAATGGCTGCGGCAAAAGCAATGTCGCCGATTGCATAAGGTGGGCGTTAGGCGAGCAATCCCCAAAAACTTTGCGCGGGTCTAGTATGCAAGATGTAATATTTAATGGAACATCTAGCCGAAAATCCCTTTCTTATTGCGAAGTTTTGTTATATTTTGACAACGCAGAACGTATTTTTGACACTAATTTTGAAGAAGTCGTGATTTCCCGAAAACTATATAGAAACGGCGAAAGCGAATACGCCATCAACAAAACGCCTTGCCGCCTAAAAGATGTTACGGCGATTTTGCATAACTCTGGCTTAGGCAAGGGCAGTTATTCTATTATAGGACAGGGCAGAATAGACGAGATTTTGAGCGCCAAGCCCGAAAATAGACGCAGTATTTTTGAGGACGCTGCGGGAATAACCAAATACAAACAAATCAAGCTAGAAAACGAGCGCAAGCTTTTAAGGGCGGAGGACAAGCTGACCACTCATATAGCCATTATGAACGAGCTTGAAAAAAACCTTGAGCCTTTGCAAAATCAATGCGAAAAAGCCCAAAAGTATTTGGATTTGAAAAAGCGCCAGCGTATTTTAGACATTAACAACTATATAGTTTTATACGAAACGGCCGAAGGAAAGAAAAAACAAGCCCAAAAGGCTTTGGACGCCGTAAATCAAGAAATATCCCAAAAACAAAAAGAATACGACCTAGCCTATGACGAATACATAAAGGCTATGGACTATTCCTCCCAGCTTGATATCGATATCAAGTCTTTAAACGATGAAAGACTGACATTGTCTTTGAAGTTAGAGCGCGTCGAAAGCGAGCAAAAACTAATAAGAGAAAAGATAAACTATCTAAAAGAACAAAACGAGAGATTATCTACTCAATTGCTAAAAGACCAATCCGAATTAGAAGACAGCTTGAGAGCGTTGAACGAAAATATAGAAATGTCTAACAAACTCGGCGACGATATAAACAATTTGCGCGCCCAAATAGAAGAATACAACAACAGCTATATAGAAATCTCAAGCATAATAAGCGAGATAGAAAGCCAGGCGCAAAAAGCGCACAAGCAAGAGCTCGAGGCTTTGAACAAAATCACGGATATAAAATCCCAATTATCAACCCTAAAAGAGAAAAAGGCTAACTTAGAAGAAAAAATCAACGACTGCGCCAAAAAAACCCAAAACTTAACCAGTCGTCTTACCGAAGACGAAATAAGGGCGATTAAGTTAAACAAAAACATTGAAAGGCTTGAGATAGAGCGTTCCAAGCTAAAAACTGATTTGGACTTATACGCCAATCAATATAACAGCCATCTAAAACAAAGCAAAGATTTGGCAAACCAAGTGGAATTATTAAGCGCGCAATACCATAAGCAAAAAACACAAGCTAAGCTTCTTAATGATATAGCGCAAGATATGCGCAATTACAATTATAGCGTAAAGTCTTTATTTAACGCGGCAAAGACGGACTCAACATTGGCGCAAAATATAGAAAATGTAGTCGCCAAAGTTATTAAAGTCAAACCCCATCTAGAAATGGCGATAGAAATGGCTTTGGGCGCGACCGCACAAAACATTATCACGCCCGACGAGCAAAGCGCTAAATACGCGGTCAATTATCTAAAACAGCACAATCTCGGCAGAGCGACATTTTTGCCCGTTTCAGCTGTCAAGCCCAGATATTTGGACCAAAACTTAATGCAAAAAATAAAAGGCTTTGAGGGCTGTTATGGCGTCGCCGCCGACCTTATAGAATACAACCCCAGATACGACGGCATAATCCGAATGCTTTTGGGCAGAACGGTAATAGCCAAAGATTTGGATACGGCGATTAAGATAGCCAAAAGCTGCGATTATTCGTTTAAGATTGTGACGCTGGACGGCGACATAATAGCCTATGGCGGCGCGATTACAGGCGGCAGCAAAAAACGCGAAGTATCCAATCTTTTAAGCTATGAAAACGAGCTTGCCAAAATCACTAAGCTTTTGAAAGAAACCGAACACAATCTAACAGACGCTTTGAAGCAAAAATCTCAAGCGGAACAAACTTTGGAAGAACTAGACCAAGAACTCAAAAAGTGCCAGAGAGATTTGCATGTTCGCGATGTAGAATGGGCGTCCGAAAAAGAACAATACAAAAAGATATTAACCCAAATAGAAAATTACAAAAGAGAGATACTATTTTATAACCAAGAGAGCCAAAAAGCGCAAGATAATATAATAGAAATCAATAATAATCTAGAAGCGCTGTTTTCCCAAGAGCAAACCATCGCGACCAGCAAACAAACAGAAGACAGCCAAAACACCCAAAAACAGCAGTATTATGAAGAGTTAAAAAACCAAAGGGAAGATTTGCTTGCCAAGATAACCAACGCCAAAGTGGACCTTGCGGCGTATAACAGTCAAAAAAGCGCTCACGACAGCGAGATAAAAAGATTGTCCGCAAGAATCAAATATTTGGAAGAAAGCATCTTAGAGAGCAAAAAGAGCATCAAGGACAACAACGATATCATAGAAACCGCCGACCTACCCTTAATAAGCAATATCGCGGCGGATCCTAAAGATCATGAAAGATTAAAAGAGATAGAAGAAAAATTAACCGACCTTGACAATTACAAAATTGGCTTTCAAAAAAAGCTTATTGAGTTGGACGGCAACCGCCTAAGAATCCAAGAAGAACTCAACGGGCTAAAAGAAAAAAGATTTGAGCACGAAAAAAGACTCAATGATATAGACATAACCCTTCAGATTGACAGCGAAAAAATCGCCGAAGAATATAATCTTGATTATCAGAGTTGTTTGGAATTTAGATTGCCCGATTACGACTATCAAGAAGGCGTGGCGGAAGCCAACAGGATTAAGCGGGAAATCTTGCGTTTGGGCTATGTCAATCCCGAGGCGATTGAAGAATACCGCATCCTAAAAGAACGCCTAGAAGAACAGACAAAACAAAAAGAAGACCTGGAAAAATCAATAGCCGATATCCGAAAAGTAATCAAAGAAATGGTTAACGAAATGCTAACTAGATTTGACCGTTCGTTTGAGCGAATTCAAGCCAACTTTAGCCAAGTTTTCAGGCAGCTTTTCGGAGGCGGCAACGCCAAGCTTATATTGGAAGAAGCCGAAGACCCGCTAGAAGCCGGCATAGAAATTATCGCCGAGCCCCCGGGCAAAAAACTTCAGAGCATATCTTTGCTTTCAGGCGGCGAGAGGGCGATGACGGCTATCGCGATATTGTTCGCGATCTTGAAATTAAGACCTATGCCGTTTTGCGTACTGGACGAAATTGAAGCCGCGCTTGACGACGCCAACGCCGAAAGATTCGCCAAGTTTTTGCAAGCGTTTAGCAAAAAGACGCAGTTTATAGTCATAACGCACAGAAAACCCACTATGGAAATAGCCGACACAATGTATGGCGTCACAATGGAAGAGCAAGGCGTGTCCAAGGTCGTAAGCGTCAAGCTAGAAGACGCCGTAAAAGTCGCCCAAGAGGAAGGAGCGTAAAAACACCTATGAGCTTTTTCAAAAAAATTTGGGAAGCCTTAAAAAAGACAAGGGAATCTATCGGTTATAAGCTTAGTCAATTATTTGGCGGCAAGGTTTTGGACGATGATTTTTATGACGAGCTAGAAGCCATATTGCTAAGCTCGGATATGGGCGCGGAAGCGACTTTGGACATTTTGGATAGACTAAAAGATGAGACGGATTCGCGGAAAATTAAAGACCGCGACGGCGTCTTGCGGGCGTTAAAAGCCATTATGATAGAAATCTTAGAAGAAACGCCCATTCCTCAAATTACGACCCCCGCGGTAATTACCGTGGTAGGCGTCAACGGCGTGGGCAAAACCACGGCTGTGGGCAAATTAGCCAAATATTTTTCCGCCCAAAAACTCAATGTATTAATCGCGGCGGCTGACACTTTTAGGGCGGCGGCTTCCGAGCAGTTGTCCGTATGGGCGCAAAGAGCCAAAGTCAAAATCGTGCGCCAAGACCAAGGCGCTGACGCGGCCTCGGTAGTTTATGACGCGATCCAATCAGCCAAAGCGAAAGATATGGATATTTTATTGATAGACACGGCAGGCAGACTCCATAACAAAAAGAACCTTATGGAAGAGCTAAAAAAGATTGTCCGAATTTCCGAGCGCGAATTTGACCAAGCCAACCATCTTAGGTTTTTGGTTTTGGACGCCACCACCGGTCAAAACGCTATTTCCCAAGCCGATATATTCAACGAAGCCGTATCTTTGGACGGCATTATTTTGACCAAGCTAGACGGCACGGCAAAAGGCGGAGTAGCGCTTGCCATAGCCAAAAGACTTGCCCTTCCCGTAATGTTCGTAGGCGTCGGCGAAGGCATAGACGACCTAATAGAATTTGACGCCAAAGAATTTGTGGAATCAATGTTTTAGACCCAAAAAGCATAAAAATCTTGACCGCCAAAGAAAACCCATTTCACGATAAACGCAACAAAAAAATGAAAGATTTGTTAATAGACATAGGAAGCACCAATATAAAATGGGCGATAAACGACGCCAACGACTTAAAAGTATCAAAAACCAAATTCCCATCCCAAAAACCATTACCCCCGCCTTATTTTGAAGTCGAACTCAAAAAGATTATCGATATAATTATCAATATAATAAAAAGCCAAAAAGATATCAAAAATATCTTTATCTCAACGCAAATGCACGGCTATGTTTTGGCTGACCAAGACAAAAACCCTGTCACAGATTATATATCATGGCAAGACGAGAGGGGAAGCTTGATAAACTATCCTTACGAAGTCCCCAAAGAATATGGCGTGGACTTGAAACCTAACTTGCCCAGAGTTAGTGTTTTCGCGCTCAAAAATCAAAAACCCGATATTTACCAAAAAGCGCATGAGTTTTTTACCCTAGGTTCATACATAGCCTATTATTTTACCCAAAACAACGCTACGCACATAACGGATGGCGCGCCGTCCGGTTTTTTTAATATTGTTACGCGCCAAGCGCATAAAACAAAACTTTCTTTGCCCAAAATATCATATGATGTGGAGATTATAGGTCAATATAAAGGTATCAATGTTTATTCTCCGGTAGGCGATCAGCAAGCGGCTATTTTGGGATGTCTTGCGCCCGATGACGCTTATATACTTAATCTCGGCACCGCGGGTCAATTATGCGCGATAAACGATGTTTTTATTAAAGGCGATTTTGAGCCTAGACCGTATTTTTACAACAAGATACTTTGCACGGTTACTAGACTTATGGGCGGCAAAGCCATACAAAATTATCAGGGCGATAATTTGGCGCTTCAGCTTACAAATAATTATTTGACCGCTATCAAAAAGCTTCCGCCAAGGTCAAAAATCATAGCGACCGGCGGAGTAATAAATTACCAAAAAGATTTGATAACGCAAGTTTTAGACAATATAGGTCTTCCTTATATATTAAACCAAAACACTGACGCCCTTAATGGACTTAAAATATTAGCTTCAGGAGAACACTAATGAAAAGATTATCAGGGATGATGTTATCCGAAATACCTTTTTCCAATATGCCCGTTATATTAAAAAAATGCGGATTTGATTTTTTTATAATCGATAACGAGCATGGCGGCTTTAATTATGGCGATATTTCCAAAATATTAATGACAGCCAAGCTTTGTAAGATTGAAGCATTTGTTAGGCTTGCCGATAATTCAAGGCGAGATATCATCAAATTTATGGACATGGGCGCATGCGGGCTTTTGCTGCCTATGACCAATAACGCGGACGATATTCAACAAGTAACAAAATTTGCCAAATACGCGCCTATAGGAAAACGCGGCATTTCAACTATGAGAGCGCACACATTATATGACCCGCCTTTTTTATTGGATTATATGAAACAAGCCAACCAAAATACCAAAGTATTTGCCCAAATTGAGACCAAACAAGGCGTTGACAACATTTTAGAGATTTTACAAATAGACGGAGTGGACGGTTTTTTCTTAGGGCCTAATGACTTGTCTTGCGACTTGGGCTGTCTTGGCAACAGCAACGCTCAAGAGATTATTGACACGATAGAAAAAACGGCTATGATAGCTAACAAACTAAACAAACTCTCGGGCATTATAACATCTAATGAAAATTATTTAAATAAAGCTAAACAAGCTAATATGAAAATGTTTTGCGTAGGCAGCGAATTATCTATGTTAAAAAATGCGGGGACGAAAACAGTAAGATTAATACAAGAGTAAAAAATTTTTGCTAGCTTATGGCGGCATAAAACTTTTTCTAGCAAGATATTTTTTTTAAAAAAGCGATATTTATTGTTGACAAAATTTTTGCTACCGTGTAATATTATTGGTGTAAAGCGATAATGCTTTACAGGTAAAAAACAATGAAAGAGTTGGAAATTGGTATTTTGGCGGACTTTTATGGCGGGCTTTTAAACGAAAAAACCAAAGATATTATAGACTTGTTTTATAATCGGGATATGTCTTTGGGCGAAATAGCCAAAGAATTGGGCATTACCCGCCAAGGCGTTCGGGATTATATCACAAGAGCCAAAAAAGCGCTGCTAAAATATGAAAGCAAACTCAATCTAGCGTCCAAATTTTATGATTTGAAAGATGAGATAAGCGAATATAAGCAAAAAGTTAGTTCATCGGATTCAATAGAAAAAAAAGAGTTACTGGCTTTTTTGGACGGCATCTTAGACAAAATCTGAGATTTTTTTAAGGATTAATATGGCGTTTTTTAAAGGATTAAGCGAGAAACTAAATCATATATTCTCTAAGATAGTCCACAAAGGCAGACTTAGCGAACTGGAAATCAACACGGCTTTGAGAGAAATCCGTATCGCGCTTTTGGAAGCCGATGTTAATTTTGCCGTAGTCAAAGATTTTATCAATAAAGTCAAACAAAAAGCCACAGGTCAAGAGATTTTGGAAAGCCTTTCGGCTTCCCAACAAGTAATCAAAATTGTCAACGAAGAATTAATAAGCCTTATGGGCGGGACTGTGGCAAAGTTGGAGCTGTCGGGCAATCCTGCTGTCATTATGATGTGCGGGCTGCAAGGCGCGGGCAAGACGACTATGTGCGGCAAGCTGGCGCATCTTCTGAAAAAGCAAGGGCGCAATGTTATGCTTGCGGCGTGCGATGTCTATCGTCCCGCGGCTATTAAGCAATTGCAGATAGTCGCCCAAAGCGCCAATGCCCAATCTTTTGAGCAAGGCGTGTCCAATCCCGTCAAGATCGCCAAAAACGCAATCAAAGAAGCGACCAAAAAATCGTGCGATGTCTTAATATTGGATACGGCAGGCAGGCTTCATATCAACGACGAGTTAATGCAAGAGTTAGAAGATATCATAAAGGCGACTAAGCCTTGCGAGATATTATTGACGGTGGACGCGATGACGGGTCAAGACGCCGTAACTGTTGCATCTTCGTTTAACCAAAGATTAGATATTACGGGCGTGATTTTGACTAAGCTAGACGGCGACACAAGAGGCGGCGCAGCTTTGTCCGTGCGCGCCGTTACTGGCAAGCCCATTAAGTTTTGCGGCATAGGCGAAAGGATTGGCGATATAGAGCCTTTTTATCCCGACAGGATGGCGTCGAGAATATTGGGCATGGGCGATGTGCTGACCTTGATAGAAAAAGCCCAAGCCGCCGTCAGCGAAGAAGACCTCAAAAAGATGGAGCGCCGCTTAGCCGAAAACACTTTTACATTGGATGACTTTTTGACTCAATTTGACAGCATAAGCAAAATGGGCGGCTTGTCTCAAATTTTGGGAATGATGCCCGGCGCGGGCAGGTTTAACATAAAAGAGAGCGAATTGGACGAAAGCCGTATTAAAGTTTTTAAGGCGATAATCCAATCTATGACGCCACAAGAACGTGCTAACCCCGCTATTATTAAGGCTTCTAGAAGAAAACGCATAGCTAGCGGTAGCGGCACAAGCATACAGCAGGTAAACCAATTGCTAAAACAATACGAACAGACCAAAGAACTAATGCGCAAATTCAAAGGCAAAGGCGGAAAAATACGCTTGCCTTTTTAGAATTATAAAAATACATAAGGAGAGCAAATCATATGGCAGTTAAGATTAGATTAACTAGAATGGGCGCGAAAAAAATGCCTTTTTATAGGATTGTGGTAGCCGATTCTCGTTCGCCGCGCGATGGCAAGGTTATCGAAACCATAGGTTATTACAATCCTGTTACCGAACCCGCGCAAATCAAAGTAGAAGCGGAAAAAGCGAAAGAATGGCTTGAAAAAGGCGCTCAACCCACCGAAACGGTAAGATCGTTATTGATCAAGAGCGGAGTTTTGGAAAAGCCGTCCAAGCCCGCGCCCGCCAAAACCAAGGCAGTAAAAAAATCAAAAGGAGAATAATTTTTAAATGGTAGAACTAGTAGAATATATGGTCAAAGGACTTGCCGACAATCACGATGAGATAAAAGTAACTCAGGACGGCACAGCAATCAAGGTAGAACTTAGCAAAGACGACATGGGCAAAGTAATCGGCAAACAAGGCAAAATAGTCAAAGCTATTAGGACTATTGTCAGAGCCGTAGGAATGAAAGAAGGCTTAAAATATACGGTAGAAATACTTGACAAGGTTGAAGAACCTGACCAAGACCCCGTAGAACAATAGGCAAAAAAATAAAAGGCGGCAGGTTTTTGCCGCTTGTTTTTTAAAATGAAAAAAATGGAAAAGATATTAATCGGCGTAGTAGTAAAACCGCGCGGCATAAAAGGCGAGATAAAGGTCAAACCTTATACCCAAAATATTGACAACCTTTTGAAAGTAAAGTCAATCTATATTGACGATATAGAATATAAGGTAATGTCCGCAAAAGAGCAAGGCGGAATGCTTTATTTGTATTTGAGCCGAATATATACAATGGACGACGCCCAAGCCTTGAGCGACAAGGACATATATATAGATAAAGAATACGCCGCGCCTTTAGGCGACGACGAGTATTATATTATTGATGTTTTGGGCTGCGATGTATTTGTGGAAGGCGTATTTGTAGGAAAAGTCGTAAAGATTGACAACTTTGGCGCCGCTGATGTCTATACGGTCAAGGGCGACAAGACAGTCAGGTTTCCATTTTTAAAAAAGCTTGTAAAAAAAATAGACATCAAGAACAAAAAAATAATCTTAAATAAAGATGTTTTTGGCGAGGTAAGCGTTTATGAAGATTAGCGTATTGACGCTTTTTCCCGAAATGTTTGATTCCCTAAAGCACAGTATTTTAAAAAGAGCCATTGAGAACAAAGCTTTGCAGATAGAGTTTTATAATATCAGGGACTATTCCAAAGACCCCCACAAAAAATGCGACGACTATTCTTTTGGCGGCGGCGAAGGAATGGTAATGATGCCCCAGCCCGTGTATGATGCGTTGGAGGCGGCCGACCCGGGACACAAAGCCCGCAGGGTCTATTTATCGCCCAAAGGTCATAGACTCAATCAAAGCCTAGCCAAAGATTTGTCCAGACTGTCGCATTTGGTATTGCTTTGCGGGCATTATGAGGGACTTGACCAAAGGATTATAGATCATTATATAGACCAAGAAATATCAATAGGCGATTATGTCCTAACAGGCGGCGAGCTTGCCGCCCAAGTGGTTATAGACTGTATCGCCCGACTGTTGCCGGGCGTTTTGGGCAATGAAGAATCCGCTATGTTTGAAAGTTTTGAAAATAATATGTTAGAATATCCGCATTACACCCGCCCCAGAGAGTTTATGGGGCATAGCGTGCCTGAAGTATTGTTAAGCGGCAACCACCAAAAAATAAAAAAATGGCGCGAGGCTCAAAGCAGGCTGTTAACCAAAAAATTGCGCCCTGATTTGCTTAAGGAATAGGCTTTATGAACATTCAATGGTTTCCCGGTCATATGACCAAGGCGATACGAGAAGCCGAAAAAAATCTAAAACTCATTGACGCGCTTATTTATGTTTTGGACGCGCGAGCGCCCAAGGCTTGTCTTAACAACCACTTTTTGAATAAGACGCCCAATAAGCCTGTTTTATATGTTTTGAATAAGGCCGATTTGGCGGACAGCGAGATTACAAAACAATGGATAGAATATTTGTCTTCGGAAACAGCTTCAGCCGTCAGCATCATCGCCACAAAAAGCGGGGGAGCCAGGGTAATTTTGCCCGAATTAAGAAAACTGACTTACCCAAAAGTTCAAAGATGGAAACAAAAGGGCGTTAATTACACGCCCAAAGCAATGGTAGCTGGCATTCCCAACACAGGCAAGTCGTCTATTATTAACTCGCTTTGCGGCGCTTACAGGGCAAAGACAGGTAACAAGCCCGGCGTAACTCGCGAAAAACAATGGATCAGATTAAACGATATTGAATTATTGGACACGGCGGGAATATTAGCGCCCAAGCTAGACGACAAGGACGACGCCAAACATCTTGCCTATATAGGCAGTATCAAAGACGATATTTTGGATATAGTTGAGTTGGCAAGAGCCTTTTTGGACGAGATGATTCAAAGATTTAGCCAAAACATCGCCGACAGATACGGTCCAATCTCGGATTCGTCCGACCCACTTAGTAATATAGCCCAATCCCGCGGCTATTTGCTAAAAGGCGGCGAGATAGATTTGGAAAGAACAGCCAAAGCCGTATTGGACGATTTCCGCGCGGGTAGATTGGGCAAGATTACGCTAGAAAATCCGACCATAGAGGAAGACAATTTTGAGCGTTAACAAAATTTTGGATTACGAAAAAAAATACTCGGATTTACGATATATATGCGGTATAGACGAAGCGGGACGCGGACCGCTAGCGGGGCCTGTGTGTTGCGCCGCGGTCATTATGCCCAAAGGTCATTATATAGAAGGCGTGGACGACAGCAAAAAACTTACCGAAACCAAAAGAGAACAGCTATACGAGATTATCATAAAAACCGCAGTAGCTTACAATATAGTAATGATTGACCACGCCACGATTGACAAGATTAATATACTCAACGCCACTAGATTGGGAATGGAAAAAGCGGCAAAAGGGCTAAAAATCTTGCCCGATATAATCTTAGTTGACGCCGTAGGCGGACTTGACTTGCCTTGCCCAAGCGAGTCCATAATTAAGGGCGACGAGCTATCATATAACATCGCGGCGGCGAGCATTTTGGCAAAGGTGGCAAGAGATCGTTATATGCGCCAAATGGACAAGATTTATCCATATTACGATTTCAAAAATTGCAAAGGCTACGCGACCCCAAACCATCTAACGGCCCTAAAAAAATGGGGAAGCTGCCCAATCCATAGACTTAGTTTTTTGACTCATTTGGAAGTAGCCGATAATAAAACATAGAGAACAAAATGAAAAAACAAAATCTTCAAAAAGGCAAAATAGGCGAAGCAAAGGCGGTATATCATCTAAAAAAGACGGGTTATACCATTATCCAGACCAATTTTAGATGCTCAATAGGCGAGATTGATATTATTGCGCAAGATAACGGCGTATTGGCGTTTGTAGAAGTCAAAAGCCGAAAAGATACGGCTTATGGCTATCCTTCAGAAGCAATAGGATACAAAAAGCGCCAAAACATCGCCAAGGTCGCTATTACCTATATTAAGCAAAACAACCTATTTGATATGCCTGTGCGCTTTGATGTCGTAGAAATAATTGGAGATGAAATCAACTTAATAAAAGACGCCTTTTCGTCTAACATACGATATTAAAAATGTTTGACTTTGCCCAAAATATGATTTAAATATTTTATTAAAAACAAGAGCTTTTAGGAGGTTATAGGATGCAAAAAAAGCAGTTTCAAGCCGAATCCAAAAGATTGCTTGAGCTTATGATTAACTCAATCTACACACATAAAGAAATATTTTTAAGAGAGCTTATCTCAAACGCGAGCGACGCTTTGGACAAGATGTATTACAAAGCGCTGATAGACAGCTCAATTAAGTTCAACAAAGACGACTATTATATAAGAATAAGCATTGATAAGGACGCGCGGACTTTAACTATCAGCGATACCGGCATTGGTATGACTAAAGAAGAGCTTGAATCCAACCTAGGCACAATCGCTAAAAGCGGCTCGTGGGACTTCAAACAATCCAACGAGCAAAAAGAAGATATCAATATTATAGGTCAATTTGGCGTAGGTTTTTATTCGGCGTTTATGGTCGCGCGTCATGTTCAAGTTATCTCAAAAGCGTTCGGAGCGGAGCAAGCTTTTGTTTGGGAATCGGACGGGGTTGAAGGATATACTATCGCCCCCGCGCAAAAAGACACAGCGGGCACGGATATTATCCTGACAATCAAACCTAGCTCCGATGAAGAAAACTATGACGAGTTTTTGGAAGAGTATAAGATAAGGTCGCTTGTAAAAAAATATTCGGACTTTATCAGATACCCTATTAAAATGCTTGTAACCAAAAGCCGCCAAAAAGAAGGAACAAAAGACGAGTATGAAGATTATAAAGAAGACGAAATCCTAAACAGCATGGTGCCTATTTGGCGCAAAAATAAATCCGAGCTAAAACCCGAAGACTATGAAAAATTTTATGAAGAAAAGCATTACGGCTTTAGCAAGCCGTTAAGTTATATACATCTAAACCTTGAGGGCATTACAAGCTTTAGAGCGATATTGTATATACCCGAAAATGTTCCTTTTGATTATTACTCAAAAGAATATCAAAAAGGTCTTGAGCTTTACTCAAACGGCGTATTGGTTATGTCCAAGTGCGCTGATTTGCTGCCTGATTATTTCGCTTTTGTCCAAGGTCTAGTTGACAGCGAGAGCTTGTCTTTGAATATATCGAGAGAGCTTTTGCAGCAAGACCGCCAACTAAAATTTATCGCCCAAAAAATCAAAGAGAAAATCAAATCCGAGCTACTTAATATGCTAGAAAAAGAGCGCGACAAATATCTAAAGTTTTTCAAAAACTTTGGCAAGACGCTTAAATACGGCGTTTACGCTAATTTTGGGGCGGACAAGGAAGACTTGCAAGATTTATTAGTGTTTTACTCATCCAAAGAAAAAAAAGAAGTTACTTTGAGCGAATATGTTTTGCGCATGCCTCAAGACCAGAAGTATATCTATTACGCCACGGGCGAAAGCATAGATCGCATCGCTAAGCTACCCCAGACCGAAGCGGTCGCGGACAAGGGATATGAGATACTATTCTTTACAGACGATATTGACGAGTTCGCCATAAAGATGATGGGCAAATACAAAGAAAAAGAATTCAAATCATTATCCGAAAGCGGCGATTTGGGGCTAGACAACGACCAAAAAGACGAAAAAAAGGACGAAAAATACAAAGACTTATTCCAAAAAGCCAAAGAAATTTTAAAAGACAAGGTAAAGGATGTGCGCGCTTCCCAGAAGCTAAAAACGCACCCGGTATGCATATCCAGCGAAGGCGCTTTGTCTTTGGAAATGGAAAAAGTCTTGCAAGGCTTGCCCGACAATCCGGGCGTCAAGGCGGAAAAAATATTAGAAATCAATACTTCGCACGATGTTTTCCGAGCGCTTGAAAAAGCCTACCAAGACGACGAGCCAAAGTTTGAGCTGTATATCAATTTATTATACGACCAAGCGCTTATTATAGAAGGGCTGGCGGTGGCAGACCCTATGGAGTTTTCCAACAACATCTGCAAACTTATGGTATAAAAAAGAGAGTTACGGGGCATAACACTCTTAAAAAAATATGCATATAACAAAAAAACGCTGAATATTTTTTCAGCGTTTTTTTAATCTATTCTTATTTCTTTTTTTTCTTAATAAGGTTGTCATACTTATAAGCCAGCACCATCAGGTTATCTCTTAGATGAACATTTTCCACGATAACATCGTCAGGCACATCCAAATCAACATAACAAAAATTAAGCAACGCTTTTATCCCAAGCGAGATTAATTCTTTAGCCACTATTGAAGCTTCTTGCGAGGGCACAGACAATATAGCGATATCGGGCTTATATTCTTGAACAAATTCGGGCAATTTGCTTATCGGATATACTCGATGTCCCGATATTTCCGCCATCTCGGCGATATCAAATACGCCGATTAGTTTAAAACCTCGGTTTCTAAACATCCTGTGGGATATGAGTGCCTTGCCGATATTGCCCGCGCCCACTATTATTACCTTTTTTTCATCATTAAGCCCCAAAACCCTTTTTATCTCTTCATAGAGTTCTTTGACATTATAGCCATAGCCTTGCTGTCCCGAAACCGTAAAATGCCCCAAATCGTGCCTGATTTGCGAGGCGGTAACATTCATTTTATGGGACAACTCGCCCGATGAAACCTTTTTTATTCCAACATTCATATAATCATCAAGATATCTAAAATATCTAGGTAGTCGCGCGATTAATTCTTTTGAAAGAGTTTTATCCCCCATAACAACCTCCTGAATTTTGCTATGATAATTATAACATAGTAGTAACTGTTTGACAAGGTATGAAAATCATTATCTAATATCGTGAGCACAATATCAAAAATCTTGCCCCAATAAATAAATAAAAAATTTTGTAAAAAAATAGCATAAAACAAAAGACTTCTATTATATTATTAATCAATCATAAAATAGATAAGTATTAACTAAAAGGCGTCAAAAAATTTATGGATTTTATGTCCGAATTATCCAAGTTAATAGATTTACCCGCCGATATAATAATGCGTTACAGATACACCGTTTTGGGCGGCAAAGCGGTTTATGTGGCGGGGCACAAAGGTCTCAAAATTTATAACAGCGAAAAGATTGAGCTAAAGATAGACAAAGAGATTTTGACCGTAACAGGACAGGATTTGATTATCAAACATCTTAGTAATAACGATTGTATAATTACAGGCAATATTAACTCGGTTGTAGTAGGCAAATAAAAACAAGGACAAATTATGTTTCAAAAAGTCGCGGATTTTGTTTTTGGCAAAAACAAAATAGAAATAACAGGGCTTAATTTAGATAGATTATTAAATGCTTTGGCGGCTTCGGGCGTTATTATGCGCAATATTTGCCGCGTAACCCATAGGATAGTAACCTTTGACGTGACTGATAAAATGCTAAAAAAGGCGTTTGGCAGCATAGATCCATCGCAGTATAATGTCCGCTTATTATCAAGACGTAGCTTGAAAAACAGCTTTATCAACTTTTGCAAAATTAGACCCGGATTATTGATTGGTTTAGTATTGACAATAATTATTATCGCCGTTTTTAATATGTTTGTCTGGGATGTTAAAGTTTATGGCAACGAACAAATTGGCGATAAAACGGTATTTGAGGCGCTTGAGAGTCTAGGTATAAAAAAAGGCAAATTAATCAATGATATAGACAGAAAAAAACTAGCACAAGAGCTAAACTCGCGGCTAGATCAAGCAAGTCTTGTGAGCGTGGAAATCAAAGGGATAACTTTGATAATCAATATCAAAGAGCGCATCCTAAGACCGCAAGAGGAAGACGAAAAGACGGCGGATGAAATAATCAGCGGATATGATTGTCAGATTGTTAAGATCGCGCTTTTAAACGGCACGGCGTTGGTTAAGGTAGGGGATATAGTAAAAAAGGGCGAAGTATTGGCGGCGGCTTACGAGGAATATTACGAGGGCAGTCAAAAAGTCAAAGAGCCGATAAGAGCCGAGGGGGAATTTTGGGGCAAGGTTTGGTTTTCTCATACTAGATATTACGCAACAGACGGCGTCAAATACATAAGAACGGGCGCGAAAAAAACCAAATTTTTTTGGGAGATTTTTGGTTTTAAAAACTCAAAAAATTATCAGCCCGTGTATAATTTTTTTGAGACCGAAAGCAGTCAAACCAAAATCAACTTCTTAATTCCTCTAATAATACATAAGACCGTATATTATGAGCAAAAGCCGCAATTAATTGCGCTTACGCTAGAGCAAGCGCGGGAGCTTTACGGACGCGAAGTTTTGGAAGTGGCAAGACAAAAAACCCCAAAAGACGCCGTTGTTTTAAACAGTTTTATAAAAGCAAATGAAGAAAACGGCCTCATAAGGATAGACGCGGTCTTTGAAACCGAATTAAAAGTGGGCGCGAGGCAAAAATTTACATCGTAGTAATTTTTTATTAAGATATGATATAATAAGACAAATAAAGATAAAACAAATAGGAGAAATATTTGACAGAATACATTAATATTAATTCGGATAAGATGCTCGGGCTTTTTGGAGCATACGACGAAAACATCAAGTTAATCAGCGAAAGCTATGGAGTGACAATCAGACAAAAAGACAATTTTATAGAAATTTCAGGCGCGGACGAGGCGGTCGAGCAAGCCAAACTGCTAATGGACAAGTTGTGCGAACTTTTGGACAAAGGCTATGAGATAAGCAAAGAAAAAGTTATGGCGGGCATAGACTTAGCTAGGCTTAATAGGCTAGACGAAATAGTCTCGATTAGTTCGGAAACAATAGCTGTAACGTCCAAAGCTAGACCCATAAAATGCAAAACTTTGGGTCAAAAAGAGTATGTGGACGCAATCAAAAATAATACCATAGTCTTTGGGATAGGACCGGCTGGAACGGGCAAGACCTACCTTGCCGTAGCCTTAGCGGCCGCCGCTTACAAAAAGCGCGAAGTGGAAAAAATTATCCTAACCCGCCCCGCCATAGAAGCGGGCGAGAAGCTTGGTTTTTTGCCGGGCGACCTTCAGACTAAGGTTGACCCGTATTTGAGACCTTTGTATGACGCTTTGCAAGAGATGTTTGGAATGGACAATTACCTAAGGCTGCTAGAGCGGGGCATTATTGAAGTCGCGCCTTTGGCGTATATGCGCGGTCGGACATTGTCAAATGCCTTTATTATCCTTGACGAAGCCCAAAATACTACAATTTTGCAGATGAAAATGTTCTTGACAAGACTTGGAAATGATAGTAAGGTTGTTGTTAACGGCGACACCACCCAAACAGACTTGCCGCCGGGCG
Source organism: Clostridiales bacterium (assembly GCA_012840805.1). Classification (GTDB taxonomy): domain Bacteria; phylum Bacillota; class Clostridia; order Christensenellales; family DUVY01; genus DUVY01. The sequence goes on from DUVY01000027.1 coordinate 27,878, forward strand.
TGACAAGCGGGCTGTTTCACGCGACCAAAATATTGACAGGTATCAAAGGAATAGCGACCGTAACGCTTAGTTCTAAGGATATAGTCCGCAATCCTTTGGTCCGAAGCATTATCTCGGCTTATGACAATGATACCAAAAACATCCGAGGTAAAACCGATGAGCGAGACAAAACCAATAGAAAATAATAAAAAAATAATAGATAACAATAATAACAAAAAAATAATCTTTGCCAATTCCATAATAATATTTGCTTGCGTTATTTTTTTGTTGACGGTAGCTATTATAAGATTTAATATAATGGACGGCAGGCCGTTAGACAAGACTATTATTCCATATGTCAGTCTTTTGGTTATTTTTGCCCTTTGTTTTTGCGTAATTTTATTCGCGCTAAAATATCTAGACCTCCCAAATTATAATACCAAAATGTTCGGCGTGATTTGCTTTATAATAGCGGTTAATTACGCCGTTTGTATTTTGATAGAAAAACTCAGCATCTTCGCAATGCCTGTTACATTGACGGTCCTGCTTCTGAGCGTCTTTACCAATGCAAAAACAGCTTTTTTAGGCAATGTCTTTAGCGCGCTTATGCTTTTTATTACGCTTACAGCGATGGCGGTTTCTGGCGGACAGCCCATACCCCAGATGTTATTGCCTATAATAATTTTTACAATAACAGCGGGCACTATCTTATCAATAGTTATTAATACCGATATCAGACGGTTTACATATGTCATAAGAGGCAGCGCCGTTAATTTGATCAGCTTGCCAATTATAATTTTATATCAGCTTATAATAGCGCCCCAATCTTTTATGGGATTATTAAGCGAGCTTCCCTTTGCCGCTTTTATGGTTTTGGGCACTGTTTTATTAGCGCTGCTGCTTCAGCCCATTATAGAAGTGATATTTAATATTAATTCTAACTTTAGGTTTATGGAACTTTGCGACCATCACAGACCGTTGTTGTTAAGGCTAGCTAAATCAGCGCCGGGAACATTCAATCACTCGTTGACGGTAGCCAATTTGGCGGAAACATGCGCTAGGGCAATTAACGAAAATACATATTTTGCCCGAGCCGCCGCGTATTATCACGATGTGGGCAAACTAAACAACACAAGATTTTTTAAAGAAAATCAATTTAACGACACCAACCCGCACGATGGGCTTACACCCGAGGTTTCTTGCGATATCATAAGAAAACACGCATCCCAAGGCAAACAGGTTTGCGCCGAATACCGCATCCCCCAAGAGATAGCCGATATAACCGCCGAGCACCACGGCACTATGCCCATATTTTATTTTTATAACAAGGCAAAAGAAATGACGGACAGAGAAATCAATATCAAAGAATATTGCTATCAAGGCCCTATACCGTCGTCTAAGGTCGCGGCGATAATAATGATTTGCGACGCCGCAGAGGCGACCGTGCGCGCTATGAAAGAACCCACATACGAAAAAGTCGAAAAAACAGTAAAAGACATAATTGACCAGCGCCTAAGATACGGTCAATTTGACAATTGCGATATCACATTGAAAGAACTCGCTATCATAAAAAATACTATTGTCCACGCTTTCGGCGGACTTTATCACGAGAGAATTCAATATCCGGAAGTTTAATAAAAAATGAAAATTATATCCGAAAACACAGTAAAGCCGTTTTATAAAAAAATATTCAAGACAGCAATTAAGATGTTGGGTCAGCCCAAATATTTGTCTTTGGGGCTTAATTTTATGACCAAGGACGAGATAAAAGAGCTTAACAAAGTAACCCGTTCTATTGAAGAGCCTACCGATGTATTAAGCTATCCCAATCTCAAACTATTAGCGGGCGAAAAAGCCGAAAAAGATGTCTTCACATCCGAGTATGACCGCACAACGCGCGCCTTATTTTTGGGCGAGATTGTTATCTGCGAAGAAATAGCTAAAGAGCAAGCGCTTGAATACGGTCATTCCCTAAAGCGCGAATTGGGATTTTTGTTTGTTCACGGCTTGCTGCATTTGCTCGGCTATGACCATATTCATCCCGAAGACGAAAAGATTATGCGATACTGGCAAGACAAAATTTTATCCGAATTAAAATTAGATAGATAATAGATATATCGTTTCAAACGCGTTTATTTTTCTTTTTTTCCAATTGAAGTTGCCTTAATAAATTAAGCGCCTCCAAATGTTTTCTAACCGCCGCGGCTGTTATCCATTTTTTAGCGGCTTTTATATCTTTGGCGACCCCTTCGCCTTTTAAAAATCTCAATCCTAATTGATATTGAGCTTCAACATTGCCGTTTTCGGCGGATTTTTGAATAAAAAAGACAGCTTTGCTAATGTTTTTGGTAACGCCCAGCCCGTTTTCATACAAATACGAAAGTTTTAGTTGCGCCAAAGCGTCTTTCTTTTTGGCCGCCTCATAATACCACCTTGCCGCCTCGGCATAATTTTTTTCAACGCCTATGCCGTGCTGAAAACAATAAGCCGCGTTGCATTGGGCGGGTATATGGCCTTTTTGCGCCGCCTTGATAAACAAGCTAGCGGCGTTCTCATAATCTTTTTCAACTCCTTTTCCGTAAAAATAACAAACCGCAAGCGCGAACTCGCCATCGGCGTAACTGTTGCGCGCCGCTTGCGCATACCAATAAACCGCGCCCTTATAATCTTGATTTACGCCCTGTCCTAATTCATAGCATTCGCCCAAAGCTAACTGCGCTTTTGGGTAATTATTTTGAGCGGCTTTGCAATACCAATAGACCGCTTTTTTATAATCCTTTTCCACGCCGTATCCTGCTTTGAAAAAGTCGCCTAGATAAGTTTGGGCTTCGGGATAGCCTTTTTCGGCAAGCTGCGCATACCAATAAGCCGACATAACCGCGTCTTGCGGAATATCTTTGGATTGATTATATAATGTCGCGAGCTTAAATTGCGCGTCGGCATAATCCTGACGCGCGGAGGGCTTATACCATTTTATAGCCTCGTTTATGTTTTTTTCTGCGCCCAGCCCCAACTCGTATAAAATGCCCAAATGAAATTGCGCCAAAGCGTCGCCCGAGATCGCGGCTTGTTTGAGCCAGTCATGCGCCTTTTGATAGTTTTGTTTAATACCTTGTCCGTTTTTATAGCAAATACCCAAACGGAATTGGGCCTCTTTGTTGTCTTGCTTAGCGGCCAAAGAATACCAATAAACAGCTTTTTTATAATCCTGCTTTACGCCCTCGCCGTTATAATAACAATTTCCGATCTTAACTTGCGAGGGCGCGTCGCCCAAAAAAGCCTTATCAAAGGTTTTTTTTAATTTTATGGATATTTCTTCGCCGCGATATAACAAATTTTTATTACCTTAATGGAATATCTATATTATATTATTATATTAAAATTTGTAATCATAATCAATATTAATTTTAACAACATTAGCGTTAAATTGGCAGAAATTGCTTTGAAGTCCGCTAAGCCAAATCATAGACATAAAAAAACTAATCTGTTACAATATCAAACAAATTTATAATATTTTAGGTGAAAAAATATCAATGAAATCAGGATTTATTGCCATTTTGGGCAGACCCAATGTAGGAAAGTCCAGTTTGCTTAACGCCATCATAGGAACAAAAATAGCCATAGTGACGCCCAAGCCTCAGACTACTAGACGCAGAATAACGGGAATATTGACTCAGGACGACACTCAATTGGTATTTACGGACACGCCCGGCGTTTTTAAGTCCAAAAATGTTTTGGGCGATTATATGATGAAAGAAGTAAAAACCGCGTCCGAGGAAACCGATATAATATTGCTTGTGTTTGACGCCACAGACGGACTTACCAACGCGGACAAAGAATTAATAGAAAAATATCAAGACGCCGCTACCGTTATAGCGGCAATCAACAAAACAGACATAGCCAAGCCCGACCAAGTATTGCCTATGATTGACGAGCTAAGACATTACGAGCATATTAGCGAAATAGTGCCGATTAGCGCGCTAAAAGGGAAAAATATAGATGTTTTGATAGATGTTTTAAAAAAATATATAAAAGACGATGTGTTCTTTTATCCCAAGGATCAAGTAACCGACCAAAGTTTGCGCGAGCGCGTATCCGAACTCATAAGAGAAAAAGCGATGTTTTATCTACAACAAGAAATACCGCACGGCGTGGCGGTAGATATAGAAAGATACGAGGACGGGGACATTATTGAGATAGACGCGCTAATAATTTGCGAAAAAGACAACCATAAAGGCATAATAATAGGCTCAAAAGGCTCAACGCTCAAAAAGATAGGCTCTAAAGCGAGAGAGGAATTAGAGTTTGTTTTGGGCAAAAAAGTGTTTTTGACATTGTATGTCAAAGTCATAAAAGATTGGCGCAAACGAAAAAATATCCTATACGATTTGGGTTATTACGGTTAAAAGTTTTTTGGCTTTTTTATAAAAATATTAAAAAATATCCATTATAGGTCATTTTTTTATATAATTATCGGCTTTTTTTATTTTATAATGCAAAACGGGGTAACAAAATTTGCGAAAAAAGCTGATAATTTTATTTTCTATTTTGACCTTTTTGGCTGTTATGATAACGCTCAACAGCACGGTCTTTAGCGTAAAAAATATCTCTGCGATAATCTCAAACGCCGATGACGCCCCGCTATGCCAAAAAGTCAAAGACAGCGCCCAAATAGAGCCCCAAAGCATATTTTTTCTTGACGAGTCCAAGATAATACAAAAAATCACAGAGAGCGTCCCCGAGGTTAAGGTAATAAAACTAGAAAGAAAATTCCCCGACAAACTCATAATTCACGCCAAAAAACGCGCCAGAGTTTGTTACATAAAATATGAAAATGTGTTTTATATCATCAGCGAAGAGCTTACCGTAATAGACATAATCAATACCCGCCCTGTTAATCTAGCCGAATTATTTGCCCAAGACGATATTGATATGAGTAGCGCCCAAAAAGGTCATGCGCTCGCGGCGCACAAAACCGCTCAAACAGATATTACTAATCTTTTTGGCTGTATCAAAAACATAGGGCAAGAGTATTTTGATTTGATTCAAAAAATTTATTATTTCAGAAAAAGCAACGACATATACCTAAAAACAACCTCGGGCGTTTTTATACATCTAAGTTATACAGACAAGCTTCAAGAAAAAGTCCAAATAGCGTTTTCGCTGTATAATCACACGCCGCTATACCGAGCAAACGGGGTAATTTGCGCGTATATCGACACCGAAGGCAATCTAAAAGCCTCTTACCGACCCGAAGAAATCGAGTTTTAAAATTTATATATAAATCTACTGTTAACATTTAATCTTGACTTAAAACCTCGTTTCAATATATAATTAAGATAATCAAAATATATAAGGAAACTAATGAGCAAACACAAAGCGGCGATATTGTCGATTGACTCTTCTAACATTACGGTATTGATTGGAAGCAGAAGCGTCAACAACACTTTTAGCATAAGCGGCGTGGGAGAAGCGGCTTATGACGGCTACACTAACGGCGAGTTCGTGGAGCCTAGAAAACTAGCCGACAGCGTTTTGGAAGCATTTGACGCCGTAAAAAACCAAAGCAACCCTATTGATAAAATATTCGTGGGCGTTCCCGCGGATTTTTTAGAATGCTTGGTAAAAGATGTTAATTTGTCGTTTCCGCGCCCCAAGTCGATAAAACCGTCCGATATAGACAGGCTTTTTGACGAAGGCGCGACCGTATTAAGCCGCGAATACAAACTTATTAACCGTTCGCCTATATATTTTGAAAACGACGGACTAAAAACCCTAAAATATCCCAAAAGCAAGACATCCAGAATAAGCGCCAAAGTCAGTTATATTTACGCCAAAAAAGTTTTTATAGAAATAATAAACGCTATTTTGGAGATTGCGGGCATTGCCGACGCGATATATTTGGGGTCGCCGCTATGCCAGTATTTATATCTAATAGAGGACAAGGCGGCTGAAAAAATATCGATTATATTGGACATTGGGCACATCGCGTCCAGCGTTGTTTGCGCCCAAGGCGAAGGCATAACATCGTTGCAAAACTTTGCCTCAGGCAGCGGATTTTTGACAGTGATTTTGATGGAAGGGCTTGAGATTACATACAGCCAAGCCGAAACATTAAAACAACAGCTAGTATTGACTTTGGACCCGAGCGACAACGAGCGATATATCATTGACGAGTATTCGGCGGCGGTATCGGCAAAAAAGGCCAACGAGCTAGTCATAGAAGGCTTGTATAATATGGCCGAGACTATCGCCGAAAACATTGAAAAAGCGGCGATTCATTTTGACGAATATACTTCGGTATATCTAACGGGCGGCGAAATATGCAATATGCGAGGAGCAAAAGATATTTTTGAAAAAGTATTGGGAACAAGCATAGAGATTTTGAAACCATCGGCGCCCATGCTTGACAAACCGCAATTTTCCCAAATCGCAGGATTATTGGATCTTGCGCTGACTCATACCAAATAGGTCTTTTTACGGAGGATAAAAAAATTTATGACCAATTTTGACGATTTGACCGCTCCTGTATGTAAAATCAAAGTGCTAGGAATAGGCGGAGGCGGCGGCAACGCGATAAACAGAATGAAAGCGGTAGATATCAAGTCAGCTGAGTTTATATCTATCAACACCGACTTGCAGGCGCTTAGGATGTCTAAGGCGGATATCGTGCTCCAGATTGGCGCCAAGCTTACCAAAGGTTTGGGCGCGGGCTCCGATCCTGAAATCGGCAGAAGAGCCGCCGAAGAGAGCAGGGACGCCATAGAAGAACTAATAGCGGACGCCAACTTAGTGTTTATCACGGCGGGCATGGGCGGCGGCACAGGCACGGGCGCGGCTCCCGTTATCGCCGAAATAGCCAAGAAAAAGGGTATCTTGACGATAGGCGTTGTTACCAAGCCTTTTAGCTTTGAGGGAAATGTGCGCATGTCTAACGCCGAAAAGGGCATACAAGAGCTAAAAAAAGTAGTAGATACTTTGTTAATAGTTCCCAACAACAAACTCTTGCAAGTGTTCCCCAAAGGCACGCCTATGGTAGAAGCGTTCAAATACGCCGACGATGTGTTAAGGCAGGGCATTCAAGGCGTAACCGACCTTATCGTAGTGCCTTCCCTTATCAACTTAGACTTTGCAGATGTCTTGACAATAATGAAAGACAAAGGAATGGCGCATATGGGCATAGGCGAGGGCAGCGGCGAAAACCGCACAATTGACGCTGTCAAAAAAGCTGTTTACAGCCCCTTGCTTGACACCACCATAGACTATTCCACAGGCGTGTTAATTAACATATTCGGCGGAATGGATATAACGCTTGACGAAGTAAACGAGGCAGTCGAGCTTGTGAAAGAAGTCGCCGACAAAAACGCCAATATTATCTTTGGCGCGGGTCTGGACGCTTCCTTAAACGGCAAGATAGTGGTAACCATAATCGCCACTGGTTTTGATAAATCGGTTTCTTCTTATGCGCCCTCGGGCAAAACGGGGTTTTACAGCGCGCAACCCGACAAAAAGATTTCTATAGAGCCTTTCAAAAAGGCTGAAAACTCGGCGGCGGCAGAAACCTTTATATCCAAAATCAATCCAGACCCCGACAACGAAGACATTCCGCTTTGGATAAAAAAACATTTTAAAAAATAATTAATAAATTATAGCTTTATTTAGACCAAGCGTAGTCTTGGTCTTTTTTGTTTTTTTGACAAAGAGCGAAATATTTTTTAGTTTTGGGCATATATAATCGGACTATGGAAATTTACATAGAGTATGTAATCTTAGACAATTTTTTTATCACGCTCGCGATTTTGATTATTACTTCTAAATGTCTGAATATAGACATAATTTGGCATCGTATTATTTTGGCGTCTAGTTTTGGAACAAGTTGCGCGGTTTTATTTCCATTAATTAATATCCATAATATTTTATTAATTGCCCTAAAAGCCGTAAGCGGCGCGCTTATTTGTATGATAATTTTAAAAAAACTAAGCATAAAAATGTTTTTTCTTGTCTTTGCGACTTTTTTGGGCGTTACGTTTTTTTTGGGCGGAATGAGCGTAGCCGTATTATATATGTTAGGGCAAAATATCCACAGCGCGTTCAAAATCAATTTTTATAACGATTATCCCATTGGCGTCATTATAGCGAGTTTGGTTTTGGCTGTTTTTTTCGCTGTTAGGTTTTTTATTACGACTTACCGCGCCAAACAGCTGCGTCCCTTTGTAAGAAAGATACAAATTTTTTACCAAGACAAATCTATCAGCCTTAACGGTCTGATAGACAGCGGCAATAATCTTTATGACCCCGACAGCAATCTGCCCGTAGTAGTGGTCAATCAAAAAACGCTTTACTCTCTTTTAAACGACGAAAGTATTGTTAGTCTTGCCAAGGGTCAAAAACTCAACCTAAAAAGCGCTAAATTTATCAAATATGGGACAGCCTCGGACACAAGCCAAATGTTAATTATAAAACCCGACAAAATTTTGATATATTCGGGCGGCAAAGTGAATACCATATATGATGTAATGCTTGGATTTGCCCAAAACATTATCGGGGGACAAACTTATGAAGCGCTTATTCATCCGGCATTAATCTAATTTTTTGTAAAATACATTGGAGGTCATCGTTATGTTCTTATTTAATTTGGTAGCAAAAATTTTGGAAGAGTTATTTGGCGAAAAATGCGATAACTACTTAAATTACATATACGGCAGCGAATCTTTGCCATTGCCTATGGACATAGAAGAAGAGCGCGCCGCGTTAGAAAGATTGGAAGCGGGCGACCAAGAAATCAAATCCAAGCTAATAGAGCGAAACCTAAGACTTGTCGTCTATATTGCCCGAAAATTTGACAACACAGGCGTGGAAGTGGAAGACTTAATAAGCGTGGGCACGATAGGGCTTATAAAAGCCGTCAATTCTTTTGATGTAAGCAAAAAAATAAAATTGGCTACTTACGCTTCCCGTTGCATAGAAAACGAAATCCTGATGTATCTTAGGCGCATTGTCCGCCTAAAAAGCGAAATATCGCTAGACGAGCCCTTGAATGTGGATTGGGAAGGCAACGAGCTTTTATTGTCCGATATATTGGGAACGGAATCCGACCTTGTCTATAAAAATATAGAAACATCGGTAGAAAACGACCTTTTGTGGCAAGCCATAAAAAAACTTAACGACCGCGAGCAGATAATTATGCAGTTAAGATTTGGGCTAGGCGGCAAGACGGAAAAAACTCAAAAAGAAGTAGCCGATATGCTGGGTATCTCTCAATCTTATATCTCAAGGCTTGAAAAGAAAATTATCTTCAGACTTAGAAAAGAAATGTCCAAACAAGCCCTTTAAAAAATAGTTTTAATTTTTAAAAAAATAAAATTTCTTAATATTATTCCTAATGTTATATTAAAAACATTAGATATTGCATGTTTTTATTTATTTTGATACACTAAATAAAACTATTTTTATATTTAGTTGTATATTTTTTGGATAAAAGTCTAATGGACCAAGGTTTAAATGATTTTGCAAAAAACAAACTAAAAGCTAAAGAAAAGCAGCGCAATAATTTATACTCAATTTGCGCTGTTAAAGACTCGGACGCCATAAGAAGAAAGCCTAGTAGCAGTCAAAGCATATATCGCGCGCCATTTATAGTCGATACGGACAGAATCATCCATAATCTTTTTTATAACCGTTATGTTGACAAAACCCAAGTTTTTTCCCTTTTCAAAAACGACGATATAACAAGACGCGGTCAGCACATCCAATATGTTTCGCGTATCGCCCGCACAATAGGGCAGGCGTTGTCTTTGAATTTGGACTTAATAGAAGCCATAGCCCTAGGGCACGATATAGGGCATACGCCGTTTGGGCATAAGGGCGAAGAATTTTTAAACCAAAATTACCGCAAGCATACAGGCAGGTATTTTAACCATAATGTCCACAGCGTAAGGGTTTTGGACAAAGTCACCAAATCTAATTTGTGCTTGCAAACATTAGACGGGATTTTGTGCCATAACGGCGAAAAGCCCAAAGATATTTATAAGCCCTCGCGGCCTTATGATTTTGAAAAATTTGACGAGATAGTTGAGCGCTGTTACACAGACCCCGACTATTCCTCAACTTTGGTTCCTTGCACATTGGAGGGGTGCTTGGTAAGAGTGAGCGATATTATAGCTTATTTGGGCAAGGACAGGCAAGATGTCTTTAAGGTTTTGGGCAAAGATTATGGCGCCAAACTATACACCCAAACCAATAGGGAAATCATAAAGAAAATTACCGACAGCATTATAAACAATAGCCTAGATAAAGACTATATAACAATGGATCAAGAAGTCTATCAAAAAATGCAAGATATTATGGATGAAAACTATGAGCTGATTTATAAAAACCCGCAAGTTACCGAAGTCTATTATCAAACCATCAAGCCAATGTTTGATTTGCTGTATGATAGATTTTTGAATGATCTAAAAACAAAAAATTATTCGTCGTATATTTTTAAGCATCATATTAACTACGCCTATATAGCCCAAAATTACGTCGAAGGCGGCATAGATTTTGATAATGATTTTCATCGCAACGATTTGGTGGTGGATTATATAGCGAGCATGACAGACGATTATTTTGTGGAAGTTTTTCAAAGACTTTTCCCCGACTCGCCCCTAAAAATCCGATACAAATCCTATTTTGAGGAAACGCTATGAAACCAAGGTGGGCGGTATGCGGCACGGGCAGAATGGCCGCGACATTTTTGAATGTCTTAAAACAAGCCAAAAAACATGTTACGACTGTTATCTCATCGGATTTAAAAAGAGCCCAAAGTTTTGCTTTAAAACACGCCGTCCCTAATTATTATTCTTATGAAGATATTGATTTTGCGCAATTTGATATTGTCTATGTCGCTACGGTCAATAAGCGCCATATGCCCGACAGCATTATGTGTTTGCGAAAAGGCAAGTCGGTTTTATGCGAAAAGCCAATAGCCTTAAATACGGACCAACTTCAAGCTATGACCGCCGCCGCAAAAGAAAACAACGCTTTATTGGCGGAGGCTTTGTGGACGGCTTATTTGCCCGCCATCCATAAGACCAAAGAGCTTATCAACAACGGGGCGATTGGCAAGGTTATTTCTTTGGATTGCCGCTTTTGTATATATATTCCTAGGTCAGTATCTAGGCTATATGACCAAAACGGCGGCGGCGCGCTATTGGATATAGGCATTTATAATTTATTTTTCGCCAGATTAATTTTGGGCGAATTTGTCGAGATGAAAGCCACTATCAAACGCGACCGCCAAGGCATAGATTTGATAGATAAAATAACACTACAAAACGCCCAAGGCGCAAAGGCAAACTTAATTAGCAGTATCAAAAAAAAGATTCCGATTATAAAGGCCGTTATTTTAGGCGAAAAGGGCAAGATAATCGTTCCGTATTTTATAGGCGCGCACAAGGTCATTTTACGCGCGAAAGACGCAGTCAAAACATTTTCTTTCACGCACAAAATCAATGGCTATGAGTATGAGATAGAGCATTTTGAGCAATTACACCAAAGCAACCAAAAACAAAGCCCGATTTTTAGCTTAAAAGATTCTCAAGAATTGCTAAAGATAATGGAAAGTATTTTAAAAAACCCGAACCTAAGTTTTAAAAAACATAAAATAATATCAAAATTACAATAGATAATAAAGCGTAAAAACCAAGGTAAAAAGTCTATGGCGAATTTTTTCCAAAGAGTATATGAAGCGGTCAAAAAAATCCCAAAAGGCAAGGTCTGCACATACGGCGTTATCGCGTTTATGGCGGGTAGCCCGCGCGCAAGCAGGGTAGTAGGATACGCTTTGCACCATAACCCCGACCCAGAAAATATCCCGTGTCACCGCGTGGTCAACAGGCACGGCAAACTCGCGCCTTGCTTTGCTTTTGGCGGAGAGCAAATGCAAAAAAAGCTTTTAGAAAACGAGGGCGTCAAGGTAAGCGATGACGGGTGTGTAGACTTAAAGATTTATATGGATTGGCTGTAAAAAGAAATTGTCTTTTAATCTTTTACATCCTTTTTAGTTTTATTGTCATTAGCGCCGTTTGGTGCTATACTTTATTAGGTTTTTATTATATATTTTTTTGAGGTTGATATGATATTAGTCACAGGCGCTAGAGGGCATATTGGCAACACTTTGATATATGAATTGTCCAAAATTTTTCCAAAAGAACGACTAAAAATCTTAGTCCGCAGCCCAAAAGGCAACGACCATATAAAAGACCTTGTTTCCCAAATAGTAATAGGCGATGTCAAAAATTATCAAGATGTCGAACAAGCGGTTGAGGATTGTCAGTATGTTTTTCATACAGCGGGCATTATAAGTTTAGGCAAAAAACTCACGCAAGAGTTATATCAAACCAATGTATTGGGCGCGCGCAATGTTATTGACGCTTGCCTAAAACACGGCGTAAAAAGGCTTATTTTTACCAATAGCGTAGAAGCGCTCAAAACCCCAAAAACAGGCAAAATCACGGAAGAGCTTGAAACCGATATAAATAATGTCAAAGGCGCTTACGCCAAAACCAAGATTTTGGCAAGCCAAGAGATAGAAAAAGGCAGACAGCGCGGGCTTGATATTATAAGCGTTTTTCCCTCGGCGGTAATCGGTCCTAGGGATTATAGAGGCTCGTATTCCCGCAAGATTATTTCTTATTATAGGTCCAAATTTTTTTTGAAATTTTATTTCAAGGGCTCGTATAACTTTGTGGATGTAAGGGATGTAGCGGCGGCGATGATAAGCGCTATGAGCAGCCAATACGGCAATCAAGACTACATCATAGCCAATCAAAAAAAAGACATAAAATACATAGCCAAACTTATAGGCGAGTTTTCAAACGCAAAAAGTATTTATATAAGATTGCCTTTGTTTTTGATGTATGCTTTTGGTTTTTTGATTAACGGCATATTCAAAATATTCGGTAAAAATTGCGTTTTTAATCCTTACAGTATTTCTATATTGCAGCGCAATTGTAATTTTGACACCCAAAAAGCAATCAACCAATTAGGCTTTCAGCCAAAAGACTTAAACCAAACCATACAAGACACGGTGAATTGGGCTCAAGACAACAAGGGCAGGCTCTAGGTAAAAAAACACTTGCAAACACCCTAAGATGTGATAGAATTAAAAGAATAAAAAAATGGACAAAAGAACCGCGCGGATTATAAAAAAACTAAAAGAATATTACGGCGCGCCCGATACCGCATTGCGTTACAATAACGAGTTTGAGCTGCTTGTCGCGGTAATACTAAGCGCCCAATGCACCGACGAGCGCGTCAACAAAATAACGCCCGCCGTTTTCAAAGAATACGGATCGCCCGAGAAAATGGCGCGCGCTGACGAGGAAAACCTAAAAAAACTCATATATTCTTGCGGTTTTTATAACGCCAAAGCCAAAAATCTAATCAACGCTTCCAAAGATATAGTCAATAAATTTGACGGCAAGGTGCCCAAGACCCAAGAAGAACTGATGAGCTTGGCGGGCGTGGGCAGAAAGACCGCCAATGTTATGCGCGCGGTCGCTTTTGGCGAGCAGGCAATGCCTGTGGATACCCATGTTTTTAGAGTCTCGCACAGGCTGGGTCTTAGTAACGCCCCGACGCCTGAAAAGACTGAGATAGATTTGGTAAGGCTTATAGACAATCAACAATTGACCATATCGCATCACTTGTTTATCGTCCACGGCAGACAGACTTGTCACGCTAGAAGACCTAAGTGCGAAGATTGCTGCGTAAAGGAGTTTTGTGCTTTTTATGAACAAAATATTATCAAAAGGAAAACTAGCTGAGAATATATTTGAGTTTATTTTTGACGCGCCCAAAGTCGTAAAGCACGCCAATGCGGGACAGTTTGTGATTTTGCGCGCGGACGAAAAAGGCGAGAGAGTCCCTTTTTCTATATGCGATTTTGACCGAGAAAAAGGAACATTGACCTTGCTTATTCAAGTAGTGGGCGGCACGACCTATAAGCTATCCCAGCTTAACGCGGGCGACAGCGTATGCGATATAGTAGGGCCTTTGGGAGAGCCTTCGCGTTTGGATATATACTCAAATCCCGTCTTAGTGGGCGGCGGAATAGGCTGCGCGGATATTTATCCGCAAGCGAAGATGTTCAAATCTATCTCTAAGCCTTGCGATGTGATAATCGGCGCGCGCAATAAAGATTTGATTATGTATGAGAACGAATTCAAAGGCGTCGCCAAAAACCTATATATAACCACAGATGACGGCAGCTACGCAAGAAAAGGTTTTGTGACCGATGTGTTAAAAGACCTTATAGAACAGGGCAAAAATTACGATTTGGTATTCGCGGTAGGGCCGATCCCAATGATGAAAGCCGTTTGCGACCTTACCAAAGCGCGTCACATTAAGACCATAGTCAGTATGAATACATTGATGGTTGACGGCACAGGCATGTGCGGGTGTTGTCGCGTTACGGTAGGCGGTCAGATAAAATACGCGTGCGTGGACGGGCCTGAGTTTGACGGGCATTTGGTTGATTGGGACGAGGCTATCAACCGTTCCAAAACATATCAAGATTACGAGCGGGAACACCTATGCCGTCTTACAGGGCAAAAAAGGCAATAACAGGAGAGCATTTATGGTAAAGCGTGAGCGACAAAAACAAAGAGAAAAAGACCCGTTGGAAAGAATCAAAACTTTTGACGAAGTCAGTTGCCCTTTTGACGACCAAACGGCGATACTTGAGGCGGAAAGATGCTTGCAATGCAAAAACGCGCCCTGTATCAAAGGCTGTCCTGTTAACATCAATATACCCGCCTTTATCAGGCAATTGACCTTAAAAGATCAAAAAGGCGCTATAGATATAATAAAGCAAACCAACAACTTGCCCGGCGTGTGCGGCAGAGTATGTCCCCAAGAAGAGCAATGCGAAAAAAATTGCATAAGAAAAAGAGTGGACGGTCAAGCTGTGGCGATAGGCGCGCTTGAGCGCTATACGGCAGATTACGCGTTGGAGCATTTTGACGATACGCCGACCGCGCCAAAAGAAAAGAT
>DUVY01000163.1 GCA_012840805.1 Clostridiales bacterium
ACAGTTAAAGCAGTTCTTTACGGTGGTGCTCGTGGTGGCGGAAAATCTGTCATGGGCTGTTTGCTCTCTTTCCTGTATGCTGTAAATGTTATAAACACTTTCAATCTCTCTCCCAATAAATACCCTATTCCTATAGGTTTTATGGGTAGGGCTCAAAGCGTGGACTTTACGGATACCACACTGGAGACTTGGAAAAAGTTTATCCCTCAGGAAGCCTACACCATACGGGCACAGGACAAGGAAATAATTATCCTTGACACTGTGAAATTTGCCTTTGGGGGACTGGACAGAACCGAAGACGTGAAGAAATTTACCTCGGCGGAATATGGAATGATATTTCTCGACCAAGCCGAAGAATGTTCCCGTGATGCCGTTGCAGACTTAAGAGCCTGTTTAAGACAAAAGATAAACGGCAAGGGTTTGCCATATAAAGAACTTTACACGGCAAACCCTTACACACAGGAGGGCAAACACAGGGGAGAGCTGGGGTTATGGCTCAAAAAGGAGTTTGTTCAGGGGAATGACCCCAGTAAAGTTTATGTTCAGGCGTTACCTACCGACAATGAATACCTACCCACTGGGTATATAGAACAGCTTAGAGAAGCTTATAAACATCGTCCAGAATTGCTACAAGCCTATTTGTATGGCTCTTGGGACGTTATGAGCGGTAGCAATATAGTTATTAAGGAAGAATGGACGAGACAAGCTAAGTTAACCCCTCTTTTACCTTATGAGCGACAACCCAGGGTCATAAGTGTAGACGTGGCGAGATATGGCGATGATACAACGGTAATTTACTTACTGGAAGGAACAGATATAAAGGAAGAAAAAATACTCTCTCAAAAAGACACGATGACCACTGCGGCAGAAGTTGCTATATTTGCGAACCAAAATAAACCAATTATGTTAATTGGTGTTGACACCATAGGCGTTGGCGCTGGCGTAGCGGATAGGTTGCGCCAACTGGGTTATGATGTCATAGATATCAACTCCTCGGAGCGCTCACAATATCCAGACAAGTTTAAAAACTTACGGGCGGAAATGTGGTGGACGGCGGCGGAGAATTTTGCGGATAATAATATTAGGCTTACCTGGAAAGATGAAGACTTAATTGACGAGCTTACTGCGGTAACTTATGAAATTAAGAATGGTAGAATCCAGATAGAGAGTAAGGATGACTTGAAAACTAAATTAGGACGCTCTCCTGACAAGGCAGATGCCTATATTATGGGCTTATATTTATTACAGTTTGTAGACTTTGCTAAGATATCGAGTAATTATGACGAAAGAAGCTATAAATATGCCAAATATCATTCCTCGAAATATACAGGTTTATAGGGGGAAATTATGAAGAAAAAAAGAAAAACTAAAGGTGAAGCCTTAGTAGAATTTGTTCTTGATAGATATAACTACAGTAAAACTGAGCTTGCTGGGATACGTTCTCAGTGGTTGGAATATTATGAAGACTATCGTGGGACAATTGCCGAAGGGAAAGAACCCTGGCAAGCTAATTATATTATTCCTACGCTTAAAGACGTAGTGAGAACAAAAGTTCCTCTCTACGCCAATATTTTATTTGCCAATGGGTTGAAGAGCTGGGATATAATTCCTGGCGAAGAAGAAGATGAAAAGATTATCCCTATTCTTAAAGACGTTATGATGTTTCAACTTGAAAACTGTGGGAAAAATAGGGGTGGTTTTTTCTCTGTAATAAACGAATTTTTAACCCAATTTGAAATATATGGTTATTCAGTAGCTAAAGTTCCTTGGAGGGTAGAAAAAAATAAAGGAA
>DUVY01000028.1 GCA_012840805.1 Clostridiales bacterium
TAGATGATGTTGGCGATGGTACAACTAGAAAACTTGCTGATTTTGAAATAATAAGCGAAGCGGAGATAAACGCTCTGTTTGATTAATGGAGGGGCAAATGTCTAAGAAACTTTTAGACCTTGAAGGTTTAGAAAAATTAGTAGATAAGCTTAAAGATTATGCCGACAGTGCTGGGGGTGGCGATGAATCCGTTATCATACGCACACAAGCAGAGTTTAATACTTTGATAAATTCCCCGTCATGGTTAGACGCTACTAGCATTGTTTTTGCGGGCGAATTTACTCATAGTGGCAGTATCCAAATTCCGCAAACTGTTAAGAAAATAAGCGGTACGAATGCGGCGAAAATCACTATTACAAACGCTCATAGTGGTTTAGGGGCTTTCTATTATTCAAGCTTTAACAGCGGAAGCATACTAAGCAATATCATTTTTGAGTGTAGTTCGGAGAGTTCTAGTACAAGCGTTACTGGCTTAAAAAACTTTGAAACGGTTGTCAGCTGCAAGGTTTATGCGAGTAGTCGCACATTGGCGCATGCCTTTTCGGGTTGCACAAACATAGTCTACTGCTATGGTGAAGCCCAAGCTTTTAACAGCAGGCTAGTTTCTGCCGCTGCAGTTTTTGTAAGCTGCGAGCGTGTGGTTGGTTCGGAGGGCGTGGCTACACTAAACAATATAGAACTATCATCTACAACAGGAGAGGGTAGGGCAATTGTTTTTCTGTCGTGTGACACTATCTCGGACTGTAAAGGACAGTCCCTTGCTTTAGGCAGCGATTCAGCCGCTTTCGGCGCAAGACATTGCGACTATGTATCTAATGTTGAGATTGACGTAAGCAAGACAAATAACCCTGGAGAGTTAGAAAACAACACCGTATCTTATGGATTTCGGGACTGTAAGAACATGTCAAACACAGTCGTCAATGCACAGTCTGAATACGGTGCGGCGATGTGCTACTGGGAGTGCATAAATTTAACCAACTGCAATGGCGTGGCAAGCGGCAGTATGGGTGCAGTGTTTTACGGCTGTAACGGAATGACAAACTGCACAAAGAGCGGCGAGTCTGCACTTGATGTCTGGTGGAACAATAACGAAAATGTAGACCCTGATACTTGCCCTGAGTTTAGGGAGAAGTTTCCCGACCTTGCGAACGTCAAAGGGTCAGAGATTAAAAACCTTGTAACCGAAGCCCCCGATGACGGCAAGCAGTACGCCCGTCAAAATAAGGGCTGGGCGGAAGTGGTTGGTGTCGAAGTAATAGACAGCTTAAACAGCACTAGCACGACAGCGGCACTCAGTGCCAATCAAGGCAGAGTGCTAAACAATAAAATAGACGCAGCAATACAAGCGGCGATACAAAACACTTGGAACGGAGAGTATTAATATGAGCTATCAAGAAGATAGATTAACAGAAATAGCGGACGCAATAAGAGTAAAAGACGGTACGACCGCACCTATTAAAGCAACCGATTTTGCGGCAAGGATTCTGGCACTGCCTAGTGGCGGAGGGGTTGAAATAGATGAGTATTATTATCGAGTAGTACAGCTGACATTGATAACAGCCGACCGTTTGCAATATTTAGACGAAGCGTGGGAAAGCCGCCATCAAATAACCGTCGATGCCAACGGCAATGTAACGGGGGTTACAGGCACGCTAAACGATATTGTTATACCAAAAGAGGCGTTGAGAATCCCTAATACTGGTTATACCTCCAGTCCGTTTTATCCTCACCGAGATAGTGTTAAATCTCTCACGTTACCAAATGGGTTAAGACACATAGGTAATTATGCGTTCCAAAATTGCAGCAGTCTTACAGGCAGTTTAATAATCCCCAACAGCGTAACAAGAATAGGCACTTATGCGTTCTATCATTGTAGTGGCTTTACAGGCGATTTGATAATCCCGAACAGCATAACAAGCATAGGTGAGAGAGCGTTCCAGGGTTGCAGTGGTTTTACAGGCAGTTTAACAATCCCGAACAGCATAACAAGTATAAGCAATGCTGTGTTTTATGGTTGCAGCGGCTTTACAGGCGATTTGACAATTCCGAATAGCATAACAAGTATAGATAATTCTGTATTTCGAGAATGCAGCAACCTTATAAGGGTTGTATTTGAAGGGCAAGCGCCGACACTCAATTCTTTTACATTTTACGGTTGCACAGCAGTTCTTGAGTATGACTTTACAAACTGCACAACCGTTCCCACATTATCAAATGAAAACGCTTTTCGAAACATAAACGCAAACTGCATTATGAAAGTACCCGCCGCACTAGAAGCAGCGTGGAAAGCCGCAACAAACTGGGTGACTTATGCAGATTATATTGTAGGAGTATAAAATTATGGAACATGAAATTATTGAAATCAATGGCAAACAGTACAAGCGATACGCTCACGAAGTTTACAAAATTCGTAAGGTTGGCACCGATGAGATATACGACGAGGCAATCGACCTAATGACCGCAACTTACGAGTACGAGCTGACCGACCAGCTTAGGCATAGACAGGAGGACATAGACAATGACGGATAATTTAATGCCTATTGACGAGATAAAAAAGAAGTACGAGCAGGAGAAAGCGGCGGCGGTTGTGGTACGGGACGACATCAAGGACATATCACAAAAAATCATTGACGAAGTGCATAAGGATGTAGAAGATAAAAAGCTATCCTATTCTGATGCGGCAAAGGACATCGCTGGAGCGGTTGTTACTAGCCAAGTCTTTGACCAGACCGACAAAGACAACGAGAAGTTTATCCGCAAAGCCAAGCGAACAAAGCAACAAGAAATCACCGAGGACTTTGTCGCTAAGAAAATCAAGGCGACAGCGGACAAGCTAACGAATATAAACATTCGGGCAGAAGCGTTTTACAAGCACTGGCGACCAATCCTGGAGTTTGACCTAAGCAATCTTGTAGGCACTAAAAAGGACGAAAAGCCGAAAACTTATGAAGATAGGGCATACGGCATACCGTTAATGGTAATTATGCTACTTTTACTATCACCGTTCTATTGTGTTTTTGTAATATTATTATCAGCTTTCAACGGTATAAACGCCATTTTTAGGGCGATAGATAATTTTGGGGCTATTGCTAGGCGAGTGTGTTTTACTATCCTTATAATCGCATTTATGGCACTTCTAGCCTATCTCGTCATATACGGACTTGACCACTTCTTTGGGATTGAAATCTTAAACAAGGTTTAATCATAAAAAAATATTTATAAGGAGAAGAACAAATGAACATTATCGAAAAAGAAATCAAAAAGCGTGAGGACTTAATCGCTAAACGCGCAGAAAATCTTGAGAAAATTGAAAAGCTTAAAAAAGAGTGCGAAGAAATCAAGGTAGATGAGCTGCAAAAAGACATTGACGAATTAAAGACTTATCTGCCGAAGCCAGACCAGCCAGACGAGCAAGAGCAAGAGCAAGCAGTTGACGGGACCGGACAGCCAATTTATTAAACGGGAGGACATTAAAGCATGGAAATTATTAATTTTTTGCGGTCATTCGCGGAACAGAACGGCGCAGTCGATGTTATTGTACTAATTGCAACAATGATATTGACCAACCTTGTCAAAATACCGATAAAAAAGCATGGCGAGAAAATGTCAACACTTGCTTGCAAGGCGGGGTTCAATGTTTCAAAAAGCTTTTTTACCAGCAAAATTGTTTACTTACCCTTTTTAATCGCTTTTGTACTGCTTAACATTGCAGGCGGCATACAGGCGATAGGGGGCATTAAATTCGACTTTGTTTCAATCTTTGTCAAGACGCCAGTGATTGCCGCAACCAGTATCGGACTTTACAGCCTAATCGCAAAAACTATCGAAAAGACCGCACAAAAGGACGAGTACGAAAAGTACAAGGAAAAACAGATAATCGAGGAAGCAGAAAAACAAGGGATTATCGAGAAGCATCTTATCGACCAGCTGGAGAACGACAACAACAACGCCAAATCAGCAGAACAGCAGACCAACGACCAGCAGCCAAAGTATTAATAACAGAATCAACCCGACGGGTAGGCTTAACCGCCTGCCCTTTTTTTATTTACCTTTTTACTTTGGTATGTGTAATCTATGTGTTAATATTCCTAATATCTTTCACCTATTTTTCAGACAAAATATTGTAAAAGGTCTTGACATTGTACTACATATGTTGTACAATATAGACAAAGGTAAGGAAAGAAAACAAACTTACCGAAAAAAAATAGAATAGAATAAAAGGGAGGAACGAAAAATGAAAAAAGAAATGAACGTAACAAAGAGCATCGGCAACATAGCTGTAAAAGTAGAAGCAGTAGAGACAGAAAATAACGCAAGGATAACAATAGTAATGCCAGACGGCGAAACTCGTCTTGGAATGCTGAGCGATCTCAACAAAGCACTAAAGTTTTATTCTGGTATAAAAATAGGCGGGCGGTTAATTTCTGGACTTAGTCTTAGCGATGAGCAGTTTGAAACTATTAAAAGCTATATAAAAGAAGTAGAACAGCACATCAAAGAAAGAGAACATAAGAAGTTTTTAGAGAATAAGCAAAAAATAAATCACTTTTATGGTTATGGATATAGCTTGTCAACTCGCAACGGCAAGTGTGCGAAAGAATACAGCCAAGCAGCATTAAAAAAAGTATACGAAGAGAACAAAATCAAAAACCCTAAATATGATTTGTTTGATGACGGATACTCTACTAGCTACATCTTCCCCGAAATTTTGGGCAGTGACTTGCTTGATCTGTTAGATAAAGCAGAAGCAGAACTAGAAGCTAAAAAACAGGAAAATAAAGCAAAAAAAGAGAGAGAAGTTTCCAGGAAATTTGAAAAGGCAAAAGAAACTGGCAGGCCTGTTCTAATCGAAAAAAGCGGCGGCATAAGCACAGAAAACTTTGATACCGGCTGGGCTTGGGTATATAAAACATACGCCATGCCCGATGGCACAACCGAAACTGTAAAAGAAAAAGAAGTTTGGGACTAATTAAAAAATTAACCGCATAAGACCCGACCGCTCCAGCGGCGGGCAGCGGACAAGGAGGATAGAAAAATGAAAACAGAAAACAGATTGAACGAAAAACTTACAAGTGTTGAAATTTGGGACGAGAATATCGGCTGGCAAGATTATGATTGTCCCGATAATGCAGGGAGCATCAAGGACTATGCGGACTGGTGCATCGGGGAGCATAGCGACTTTTGGGCAACAGTCAACATCGCAACAGATAAAATCCGTTTAAATGGCTGGTACGTTATAGACGGTGCAGACTATTTCAAAGACTAAAAAATAAAAAAGGGAGGAACGAAAATGAAAAAAGAGAACATTATTAAGAATTTAGAAAAACGCGGCCTCACTGTCGAATTTAGAAGGTTCGGTCATTGGGACAATGTGCCACATGTTGGCAAAACCGCAATCGCTCAACATTATTGTGTAAATGGTACTCAAGGCATTAGAACAGATTTCAAGTTTTTAGATGTGCTTTTAGCTATAGTTGGCGACTGGGAAAGTGTCGGCGAATATCTAGAGTATAAGCAAAATTTATAAAAATATCAAAAAAGGAGATTTAAAAAAATGAAAAGTGAGAACATTTCTTTAAATGCTTTAATTAAAGATTTTAAAAGCATTGACAGCGTAAAAGAGTTAAAGCGTAGAAACTTAACAGTAGCAAACAATTTTGAAATTGGTGACGCTATTTTAGAACTACGCAAGTACGGAATAACGACAACATTAAGTAAAGAAGTTGCTGAGTATTACGAAGGATTTGGTTTAAGTGTCATAAAACACGGCATTGGTTGGATTGTTAACCTACCATAAGTATAAAAAAGGAGATTTAAAAAAATGAAACAGTATAAAGAGAGTTTAACGCTAGAACTTGCTGAAAATCTGCTAGTTCAAAAATTGGGTAAAGAGTTTTATAACGACATAGGGAATCTAGTTACAGCAAAGCACGAAGCTGAATATTTTTTAGAACATTTATTAGACAAGTTTGAAGATATTGAAGGTTACAAAAGTTTTGATAGTTTTCTTAACTATGAATTAGAAAATTATATTGATGGCTATTCGACAGTAGACGAATTTATAGGTTATTTTTGCCCAGTGTGTAAAACTGTGTGGGATGAAATGCTAGAAGATTGCGGTCATTATACCGCAACAATGATAAAATACTACCGATTAAAAAAGGGCTGGTCTATAAGAGACCTTGCGGAAAAACTAGGTTATAAATATCATAACACTGTCACAGCATGGGAGAATGGCAGCAGAAAACCTAAAATTAAATCTATAAAGAAACTTGCGGAAGTCTTTGGGATAAATTATATTAACTTGATAAGGTGAACAGAAAAGGACGGGCGAAAACCCGTCCTTTTTACTTTATGTTTTTGAGAACATTTGTGAGAACATTTTTATAATTTATTATACTTTATTATAGCTTTTGGTGGTTTTTTATGACAAAATACAACAAAAATAGCATAATAAATGTGAAATATAATAAATAATTTGTTTTTTTTTCTTAAAAACCGTTGACAATAGACAACTGTTATGTTATTATGTATACAACAAAACACAACACAATAACACTATCAATGCCAAAAGGCATATATTTTTTAATCTAACTGTTGAATCTAATCAACGATAAAAGGAGGGCACATGTATAAAATCAAACAAATGCGAGAGGAACTAGGCTTAACCCAAGAGGACTTGGCAAACCGTGCGAGGGTGAACAGGTGTTATATTTCAGAGCTTGAAAACGGGCGCAGGAACCCGACACTTAAAACCCTAAAAAAACTAGCTAAAGCCCTGAACTGTAAAGTCGGGGATTTGGTGTAAGGGAAGGCAGAAATGAAAGAAACAATCACAACCGAACAGCTGGCGGATATGCTGCAAACAGGAATGACAAAAGCACAAGAGAAGATGCGTGAGATTAAGAGCGTGTCGGATATTTTGCAAATAAGCGGCATGTGCCATAAAAAAGACTATGAGTATTGGGTGCAGTTGAGGTTAGGCAAGGTAAAAGAGCAGAAAGACCACGCCAACTAAAAAAGTTAAAGGAGGAAATATGAATTTTATCCAAAACTTATTTCAGTCAAGACAGCTTTACATAAACGGGGAGTTGACTAGCGGCTATGACTTAGCTAAGTTTGCTCAAGATTTAAAAGAAAAGCGTGTAACTGTCCTAAAACAACTGTTCATAACGATTAATGGACAAGTAAGGACAGCATACATAGAAACAAATTAAAAGGAGGAATAGAAAAATGAGAGAAATTGAACAAGAAAAATTAGAAGAAATACTTCAAAACCACAAGCTTTGGCTAGAAACACGATTTACACCAGAGGTTAAAGGCAAGCGAGCCGACCTGTATGAAGTCTACCTGCGTGGAGCCGACCTGCAAGGAGCTAACCTGCAAGGAGCCGACCTGAGTGGAGCCAACCTGCAAGGAGCCGACCTGAGTGGAGCCTACCTGCAAGAAGCCAGCCTGCAAGGAGCCTACCTGCAAGGAGCTAACCTGTATAGAGCCGACCTGCAAGTAGCTAACCTGCGTGAAGCCGACCTGCAAGGAGCCTACCTGCATGGAGCCGACCTGAGTGGAGCCTACCTGCGTGAAGCTAACCTGCAAGGAGCTAACCTGCATAGAGCCAACCTGCATGGAGCCGACTTGCGTGGAGCCAACCTGCAAGAAACCTACCTGGATTTTGCGTCATTACCATTATGGTGTGGTGGTTTACACTGGAAGTTAGATAAGCGGATAATGCTGCAGCTTTTATACCATTTTTGTAGCTATGAGTGTGAAGACAAAGAGATTAAAGAAGCTCAAAACTATTTGCTACCACTTGCTAATCAATTTCATAGAATTGGCGCTGATTGCCAAAAGCTTGAGCCAAAAGAAATAAAAGAAATAACGGAGGAGAAGAGAAATGGAAGAGAAAAAAATTAAAGTTATGGTCGAAAAACGCGGGCAAATTTATGCATTCGATTTAGACGAAGGCGACGAAGAGTGTGAAATGACTCAAGACGAAATCGAAGGGTACTTAGCCGATATGGAATATCGCAGAATGAAAGATATGGAGCTAATGTGGGAGAAAAAAAAAGGAGGTATGAATGATGAAAACAAAAATGTTTGAGATAAGGGATAGGGCGACTTGCATTCCTGTTATTGCGATCAAGACCGAGGGCGAAACGCTAGAAGAGCATATGTTTTTTAGACGTGGCGGCTGGGGCGGTAATACCGTTATTTTAATTAAAATTAACGGCGACACCGAGGCAACACATGACCCGTTTAAATGGGGAAATCGCAGGACAATGACAACAGCACATTTATACATACAAAAGCATTTTGACAAGCTTGAAAATTATTCGGTTGTTGATGTTGAGTACATAAACGGCGAAACCACGGAGCCGAAAACAAGCGAAATATTATCTTAGGAGAATAAAAATGAACAATTTAGCGATTTATGACAAGTATAGAAAAGTGCCGTCGTATAAACGAGCAACATTCCGAGAAAGTGACCATACCTATTGGCTTGGAGATAAGCGCTTAATCAGCGTTACTCAACTATTAAAAAAACACGAACTATCGCCAAATTATTCGGCGGTGTCAGAAAGCGTTTTAACCGCCGCAGCAGAGCGTGGCACGATGATACATAAAGAAGTAGAAAGGTATATTGAATGCGGAATAACGGGGTTCACGAGCGAATTCTCGGATTACATAGATATATCAGACAAGTTAGGACTATACGCAGAAAATTCAGAGTTGATTGTAAATGACAATAACATTGCTGGCACTTTAGATATTTGCGCTAAACGGAGATTGCACGGAAAAGAAATTAACATCATTGCTGACATTAAAACGACAGCAAGCCTAAACAAAGAAAGCGTGCGGTGGCAGTTATCAATTTATGAGTATTTACACGAACAGCTTTACGGTTACGGCTTTGACGAGCTTTACATCTTCCATTTACGCAGTAGCGGCAAGAGCAAAGCTCATAAGGTTGACAGAATTAGTCGCAGCGAGCTTTTAAGGCTTTTTGAGTGTGAGCGTAAGGGCGAGATATACGCGCCGCCTAGCATTGACGATAGGCTTTTAGAGGAGGCGGAGAAAATAGAAGTTGATTACCAAATCGCAAAAGCTAAGCGGGAGGAGGTAACACTTAGACTGCTAAAAAATCTTAAAGAGAAAAACATTAAGTCAACCGAATCGGCAGCGTTAAGAATTACATATATACCGCCAAGCATACGGCAGACATTTGATGCAAAAGCATTTGAGCGAGAGCATCCAGACTTAAAAGCTAAGTACATGAAAGAAACGAAAACAAAAGAAAGCTTGCGTCTGTCGTTAAAAAAACAAATTTAATAATTAAATAAAAAGGAGAATAAAAAATGAGTTTGACAGTAAGTGAAAGTAAAGGATTTGAACTGATTGAAGAGGACACATACACGGCGATTTGCTACGGGGTAGTCGATTTAGGGATACATCATGACAAGACCTTCAAAAAAGATCAAAACAAAGTGCTGTTTATGTGGGAATTGCCAGACGTTACCTATGAAGGCAAGGACGGCAAAGAAGCTCGTAAAGTCTTAAGCAAGCAGTACACACTATCGCTACATGAGCGCAGCAGTATGCGTCAAGACCTAGAGAGCTGGCGAGGAAGGGCGTTTAGCACCGACGAATTGGCGGGATTTAATGTATCTAAATTATTAGGTGTACCTTGTCTATTGCAAGTAGTGCATGACGAGTATAACGGCAAAAAGTATGCAAAGGTTGGCGCTATTATGCGATTGCCCAAAGGTATGGCGGTGCCAAGCCTAGAAAATGAACAAATATTATACGATTTTGATAA
>DUVY01000029.1 GCA_012840805.1 Clostridiales bacterium
AAACAAGCCGATAGCCGAGCTTAAGGAATACATATTTTGCAGCAAGCCTCTTTTGTAAATATACGTCGTCAAAACTTCGCTGCGCGATATGTTTAATACGTTTTGGAATATGTAGAAATGCTCGAAGGAGTTACCCAAAAGGTTGCTTATGCTTAGCAATAAGAATATCGTAATCGTGCTTGCCATCATAGGCAGCGAAATGTATATAGCCTTGTGGAAACGGTTGGCGCCGTCAATTTCCGCTGCTTCGTATAAATTGGGATCGACTCCCGAAAGAGCGGCTAGATATATAATAGATCCCCACCCTGTGCCTTTAATTAATGAAGTAATTATTATGGTCGCCCAGAAGAAGTCGGCCGATTGCAGGTTGACCGGGTTGTCTTTTGTCGACAAGCCGATTTTTTCTAAGATAGGATTAAATATACCTGTCGACATATCGGTCAAGGCTATGCATATGCCGCCGAACACTACCCAAGAAATAAAGTGGGGGAAGTTGGTTATAGCCTGCAATGTCTTTTTATACTTGGTGTGCCATACTTCGTTTATAAACAGCGCGAAAATTATGGGCGCAGGGAAGTTTATAAAGAGCATTAATACGTTAAGCCCGAGAGTGTTGAAAATGACGTCTCTAAAGTTAGGATCCAGCAAAAACATTTTGAAGTTGTCAAATCCCACCCAGTCGGACTTTATTATCGCGTCCATAATGTTTAGCTTCATATTGCCGTCTTTAAAAGCCAAAACCACGCCGAACATCGGCGCGTAAGCGAAAACGGCTAGGAATATGACACTGAGCATAGACATTAGGATGACTTCGACTTCAGCGAATTTCCATCTTCTTTTTTTCTTCAATGAATCTTTAGGCGCGGAATTATGTTTAGAAAAAATCATTAAATAAACATCCTCCCCTAAAGCTTTTTCTGGCTTTAGTTTACGCTAAATAAAGTATTAAAACAATGCAAAAAAACAATGCAAAGTTATGATTTTACGATATAGTTTCTTGAAAAATTAGGTTTTTATGGCAAAATCAATACAAAAAGTTAATAATAACCGATTTTACCAAAAATTTTAGTATTGACATCTTATATGCTCTTATTTATAATGACATTGTAATACTATAAATTTTTTTAAAAAGAAAAACAAATGATAAATTTTAAGTATATTTATATCAATAATTATAAGACCATTGTAAAGGTTCCGCCCCACCTGCATAACTGTTAC
The DNA here is from genome assembly GCA_012840805.1 of Clostridiales bacterium. Lineage (GTDB taxonomy): Bacteria > Bacillota > Clostridia > Christensenellales > DUVY01 > DUVY01. The sequence continues at coordinate 1,219 of DUVY01000029.1, forward strand.
GAATTGGTTTATTTCCACAGCGGCTCGGGCGAATCGGGCTACGTAAACCTTGAAAGCTTCAATTACCAATCCGAAAATTATATAAAATATTACAATAACTTTAATATCTCGAACTTAGAGTTTAAGTTCAGCCCGGGAACTTTTATAATCTATTCTCCTTACGCTTTGCATAACGAAATTCATTTTGACCCTTCCAAAATCACCGCTATAGGCTTTACTATTGATAAAAATTTGGAATATGAATTTAACACAAAGCGCTATAACGATTTTGACTCGTTAATCCATAAATACATTATGGACATTGAGACCGAGTATTTAAATAGGAATTTCAACTACATTAAGATGATAGAGGTGTTGATTTTCCAACTGCTCACGCACCTAAAAAGACTTGACAACAACCCGCAGTCCACCAGCATTCAATTTGCTAAGGCTTATATAGACCAATATTTTATGACGGATATAAAACTTTACAAACTGGCCAAGCAGTCGGGATATTGCACGGATTATTTTAGAATAAGATTTAAAGAGGAATACGGCTGCGCGCCAAAGGCGTATATTCTCAAAAAACGACTTGAATACGCAAAACACCAAATCGCGACCAGCGACCTATCCTTAAACATAATCGCCACAAACTGCGGGTTTACGGAATATAATCAATTTGTAGCGTTTTTTAAAAAGTTTGAAAACATCTCCCCCAGCGCATATAGAAAGATGATAAAAAATAACACAAACGCGAACTAAATTAAAAAGGGCGTTATATTTAACGCCCTTTTTTTTGCTTTAATCTTCTATTTCGTGGTCTACAAAATAAATGTCGTGCCTGTTAAAGTCCACGGTAAACATAATATGTTTTTGGTCCGTGGTTATAAAGCCGTCGGGGTAAGAAAAACAGCCGTCGAAATCGGTTAGGTCTTTTTTATAATACCAACTCTTTAAATCGTCCTTGCTTATCCAAACGCTCAAAGGATTTCTTGACCTTAGGCCTTGCAGCGAGCTGTTAGGCGTGTGCAGCAAGGCAATGCGCCCGTCGTTAAATTTTAATAGCTTGACTTTGTTGTTGGGGTTAGGGATATCTGTTTTTATCGGGTTTGTCCAGCTCTTGCCGCCGTCAAAAGAGTCGCTTCTATATAGATATCCCGTTCCATCCATTCTTAAGAGCATAGTGATTGAGCCGTCCGATAATTCCACAATGGTCGGCTCGGACCATACCCAGCTTCTTTCTAAAGAAATATCTATAGCGCCGCCTTTTTCAAAGGTTTTTCCGCCGTCGTAGCTTATTATTACGCCCGCGCGGACAATTTTTACTCCCGATTTCCAGACATAAGTCTTATTGGCTTTCAGCCACTCGTGCTGCTCTTGCGTTAGAGGATATTGCTGATAAGGTATTAAAATCGCGCCGTTTTTTAAAGTAATCTGGCCTCTGACAAAGGTATAGGAATCTAGGTAAGGCGGAGGTCCAGCGTTAATCCAAGTGTAGCCACTGTCACAGCTTTTCATCATAACGCATTTCCAATCGTCAAAATACCCGTTGTGCAGAGTTAAAAACAGCGTTACCTCGTCGTTTAAGACCATAACCTCGGTGTTATACACGGCTTGCCCGTCTTCGGGATAGACCAACTCTTTCGCGCTCCATGTTTTGCCTTCGTCTTTGCTTCTAAAAGCGTATACCCTGTTTAAAGGCGCGGGCTCTTTTACATCCCCGCACTGGCATATTGTCAACAAATCGCCGTTTGGCATCCTGCGCACAATAGGTTCGCAGCTTAAGGTGTCCATATGAATTAATTTAAATTTTGTCATACGCGGCTCTCTCTTATAATTTTTTTAACGCAATTACAATTATAAATAAAAACCTCGTCTAAATAAATTATAAAAACCGTTGAGTTTTTAATATTTTGCGAAATAAAAAAAGAAGTCTATATAAGACTTCTTTTCATTTTTTATATTTATCTTTTTCCCTAATTATCTTTCCTCTATAGGTATATACTTCTTTTGCTCTTGGACGCTCATATAGGCGGGGCGGATGATTTTGCCGGCGTTAATGAGTTCTTCTAAGCGGTGCGCGCTCCAGCCTACTATTCTAGAGATCGCGAATATTGGGGTGTATAGCTCTGTGGGCAAGCCCAGCATATTATATACAAACCCGCTATAAAAATCCACATTGGCGCTGACGCCCTTATACATTTTGCGCTCTTCGGCGATTATTTGGGGGGCAAGCTCTTCCACTATCGCATAAAGCACATACTCGTCGTGCAGTCCTTTTTCTTGGGAAAGCTTTTCCACAAATGACTTAAATATGGTCGCTCTAGGATCCGATAACGAGTATATCGCGTGTCCTATGCCGTAAATCAAGCCCGCTTTATCAAACGCTTCTTTGTGCAAAATCTTTTTTAGATAGGCTCTGACTTCGTCTTTGTCGCTCCAATCCTTGACATTGGCTTTGATATCCTCAAACATCGCGATTACCTTGGCGTTGGCGCCGCCATGCTTAGGCCCTTTTAGCGACCCTAGCGCCGCCGCTACCGCCGAATATGTATCAGTGCCCGACGAAGTGACCACGCGCGTGGTAAATGTGGAGTTGTTGCCGCCGCCGTGCTCGGCGTGAAGCACAAGCGCCAAATCAAGTATTATAGCTTCTAGCTTAGAATATTTGCTGTCTATTCTGAGCATATGCAAAATGTTTTCCGCTGTGGAAAGCTCGGGTCTGGGCTCGTGTATAAAAAAGCTTGTTCTATCGGTCAAGTAATACTCATATGCTTGAAAACCATAGACAGCCAAAAGCGGAAAAGTCGCAATAAGCTGCAAGCATTGTCTTAAGACATTGGGGATAGAGATGTCATTGGGATTTTTGTCATATGAATACAAAGTCAATACGCTTCGCGCCAAAGTTACCATCATATCGCTGCTGGGCGCTTTCATAATAACATCTCTGACAAACGAGCTTGGCAATGAGCGATAACTTGATAATAAGGATTTGAATTCTTCCAATTCGTCCGCTGTGGGCAATTCGCCAAACAGCAACAAAAAGGCGATTTCCTCAAACCCAAACCGTCCTTCGTTAATAAACCCATTGACTAGGTCTTGAACATCATAACCGCGATAATAAAGCTTGCCGTCTATAAAGACCTTTTGACCGTCAACCATCTTAAAAGACTCTATCTCTGAGATCTTGGTAAGACCCGTCAAAACGCCCTTGCCTTCCAAATCCCTAAGCCCCCTATATACCTTGTGTTCAAGATATAGCTCAGGTGTTATCCTATTGTCTTGATACAATAATTCGCTAAGTTTTAAAATTTCGTCAGTAATCGCTGAATAATCTCTGCCCATTTTTGAAACTTTCCTTTTTTGTTTTTTTATTGAAAAAATTAATAATTAAGAACAATAAGTTAAATAAAATGTAGAATTAAATTAATATTTATGAATTAATTTTATTATTATAACATTTTTTGGTTAATTAGTAAAACATATAAAACTAAAAACTGTTCTCAAAAAATTGGTTTTTGAAAACATAAAATATAGTATTTTGATATAAAACAATATTTTTTGAAAGAAAAACACTCCTAATTGATATCAAAATTGCCGTTTTTAAAAAAGCAAACTTCTTCGCCGTCTTGAGTTATGCCCGTGATTTGCAAATCAGCCGTGCCAATCATAAAATCCACATGCTGCAAAGAGTCGTTAAGCCCCGCTTCTTTTAGTTCTTCTTTGGAAAGTTTTTGAGCGTCTTTTATGCAAGGGTAAGCTTTGCCCAGCGCGAAATGACAGCTCGCGTTTTCGTCAAACAAAG
>DUVY01000207.1 GCA_012840805.1 Clostridiales bacterium
AAAGGAAGAAATTGAAGTATTTTTAGATAGTATGGATAAAAAATAGGTGGAACGGCAGATAACACCAGGGTTCCCGGCTCCGCTCCCTTCGGTCACTTCGGCCTATATTGCCGGGCCTAAGCCAAGTCTGGACGGCACCGGCTTGCCAAGGACATGTACTAGGGTTTGGCCGGTGCCTCTAAGGCCCGGCAACATCGGGAACCCGGAAACGTTATCGGCAATGCGTGAATGAATGCCCGTATCTTGAGTGTTAGCAAACCAGCGAAGGAGAAAGTAATGAAAAACACAGAATTCTTGGAAGGACGTTTTTGGCTAGAAAGTGATCCTAAGGATATTATTCCTGGCAAGATTGAGGTTATAGAGGGTAATAAAATTAAACTTAAATTGTATGGACATTACAAATCATTGCCTTATGATCCCTACGATAAGAACATAAGAAACATAGCTCGGGAAAAAATAATACTCGGGGTGACGGAACGTTATGGTAAAGTAACCCTCTTAAATAATCGAGGGCCATATCCTCAATCGTCAGGTGTTTCAGAGATAGAAATAAGAAATTGGATTTTTTATAGTGAATATTTATTTATCGGTGAATGGTTTCATTCTATTGATGAAATATGTTTCGGACATTTTCGAGTCCATTTTTCATGTTCGGAAAAGTGGATAACGACAAACTCTATTCAATACGAGTTCAGAGAACATAAAATACTATATCAACCATATGAAGAGAATTACGAAATTGATATTAAACATCCTTATCAATTCCGTCTTAAAATTCTGTCTACAGCCAATCCTTGTTTTGGGTTTGACGAATTCAGCCTTAAGAAACAAATATATTTCGAAATATTAGTTAATGAGAAAAAAGATCTTGAATGGTTTGATGAAGTTACTAGAACAATACAACGCTTCTTATGGTTTTTTATTGGTACGCCAGTATACGCAGATAGTAGAGAACTACTAATAGAACAAAAATTACAAAATGCTCAAGAGTATAAGGACTATAAATTACCCATCAAAGTATTTTCTGAGTTATTTTTGAGTAGAGATTGTGAATTTAATTATCGGACCGTAAAAGCGCCTTTTTGTGAAATAGCACTACATTTAGGAAACTACATAAAAAACTGGTTTATGCTCTATGAAAACATGAAACCAGCAATAAATCTTTATCTAGCAAATTACTTTATAAAAGACATGTATTTAGAACAACAATTTCTTAGTTTAGTCCAAGCAGCTGAAACAATACATATTCGAAAGTATGGAAATCAAAGACTAAGTTATGAAAGAAAGGGTAAGAAACGGTCTTCAAAGAAAACACCTAATTTGTGGGAGAGATTAGAATTTTTAATTCATCAGTATTGGGATGAATATTTATGTGAGTTCGTTGAAAGGGATGTCTTTGAGGATTTATTAGTAAATAAAGTGGATCTATGCAGAAATTATCTTACGCATCATGATTTAAAAACGGAAAGAAAGGTTTTTAGAATGTTTAAAAATCAGAGAAATTATGCTGTTTCTTTGATAAAAATGAGTCTTGGACTGAATTTACTGATAACCGTAATATTTATGGATTTTATTGGCATTCCCAAAAAAATGATATGTAAGATGAAAAATAGAACAGAAGATTTTCAAGATATAAATGAATATCTGAAAAGGAGATAATCCGTAAGGTCCTCCAGTGGATAACATCTAAATTATGGCGACGCACAGCCGATAACATAGCATTGCCGCTTTGGGCCGCGGAAGGCTAAATTATGATCTTGGGCGGGTAAATTTAGTTTAGTCATGAAGTATACGCGACCACATCGATTCGCCAAGCGCGTCGCGCTAGGGCTCATCGACGTCGGCAATGCTAAACGTTAAGCGCCATTACACTTGAGTTTAATGTGGTGGTTTTTTGAGAACAAGGATAGAAAACAATAAGAAGAATAAAAGAATTTATATCTTGCTATTTGTATTAGGCACAATATGCCTTGTAAGTGGGTTAAATCTTACTAAAAAACAAACCATATTAAAAACATGGGTAAAAACAACAGGAGTTGTATTGGACTCACGGATTACAACTTACTATAAGTATATAACCTTAAAGAAACCCGTATTACTTTATTTTAGATTAGAAGTTATATATGAATATAAAGTGGAGAATAAAATATATAGATCAAATAAAGTGGGTCTTTTGGGTGACTATGAATCATCTTCAAAGAGTGAAATTGAAAGATTACATAATGAATATAAAAAGGGAGATAAAATAATAGTTTATTATAATCCTGAAAATCAGAGTCAGAGTATTTTAATAAAAGACGATTATGAAGGGGCATATTTTGCTAGCACCTTGTTATTTGTAGGAATAACCTCCCTAGGCTTGTTATTATTTATTTTTGTTAGTTATATTAGAGAATTCTATGTAAGTATTTATGCGCAGAAATTTTTTAAAAAGAAGAAAAGTAACGGCGCTTAACAGAACGATTACCGCTGGCGGGGCGCGGATTGTGGATCATGATGGCGAATCGATGAAGTCATATCATGTAGGATACGCGCCCACAGCCATGGACCTAAGCGCAGTCGCGCCCGGGTTGCCCGGGCCTAAGTGACGTCGCACTAAGGCCCGGTCTGCGCCTT
>DUVY01000030.1 GCA_012840805.1 Clostridiales bacterium
AAACAGTTAGGATATACAACGCACTCAACCATACAATCGTGGGAACAAGGCTGGCGCAAACCTAGACGGGAAAATCTAGAAAGGCTAGCAACACTATACGAAGTGGATGTGAACGAATTCTTTAAGGTATATTTTGAATAATAAAAAGAGCCCCCGGTTAAGAGGGCTCTTTTTTACGCTGTTTGATTATTATTTTGTTTATCCTTATCTCTAGCATTAACTGTTTTAGATAATAGTATTGCCGCTTCGATTAAGTTGCTTATCTTTTCTTCATCGTATTTTAGTTTAAGAGCTACGCATAGCATTCTAGCTTTAGATAAGACAACCTCTTTTTTGATTGCGCCTTTAGTGTCTAGTAATTCGGCTTCTTGAACATACTCATAAATAGCGTCTTTGAGTTTTGCCCAGTTTTTGCTTTTAACCGCCGAGATAATGCCGCTGATAATAGCGATTAATGCCGTAGCACAGCTGACGACAAACTCCCAGTTAGCGATTACCCAATTAATGATTTTTTCCAAGATTTCCATTTATTATATCCTCCGACTATTAGTTTTAAAATTTTAATAACCCTATAAGCTAGGGAGGTTTATGAAAAAATAAGGCGAACAAATCGCCTCTAAAAAAATCAATTATTCGTTGCGCTCCCTCCGGATAAAAAGCCAAGATACCTAAAAACGCAAGAAACGCAAGATAGGTAATAAAAAAAATCGCGCATACAACACGCAAAACAGGTTTTTTCTTTTTAGGTTCCATAATTACTCCTGCGATACTTGTAAAAATTATACTTTTTCTTTCGGGGGTTTATTCTCATACGCTCGCAATTCATTTACCATTTCGGCGGCTTTTTTGCGCTTTTCTGCTATGTCTGGCACTATCAAGCCCCATTTTATTTGCGCTTCGTCCTCTGTAATTTTTTTCAAAAACGCCCTGCATTCAGCAATTCTGCTTTTTCTCTCCGTTTCTTGTTCTATTCGTATTAACCGTTCTTTTGCTTTTGACCGTAGTTCCTCTATTTGAGCGGGCGTGTATTTATAGGTAAGATACTCGCCTAAATCAGCCTTTCGTTCTGTAACTTGCTGTAGAAATTCCTCTGAAACCTCTACCACGCCTATATTGCCTTTGGGCAAGGGATATTTAACATAGCTATACAAACCTGTCGGTAAAATCTTCATTCATTGATTCTCCTTTTAATTCTATTACTCTATCTTAATTTTATTACTCTTTTTAATCTGAGGCGGTCAATCTCATCTCTCACAAGGCTATTGTCCTCATAGTTTAAACGAATGCGCGCTGTTGAGTCCATTACTACCCTGTCTGCAAGAACATTCAAAAAGCCAACGTCAAGCAAAGTAGCTACTGTCGTCAAACCGCCCAAAGAGACAAAAGATAACCTCATGATTCCGTAGCTTGGTGTATAAGTAAAAATCACAGTTTTGGTGTTATTTATAAGCTCAATTTCTAGTGCATAGGTTGAACCGACCTCAAAAGAAAAATCATACTCAGATGTTTCAAAATCCCCGTCTTCAAAATCGTGGTCGCCTTCGTATAGGATTTTATTATGGGGTATTCTCTCGGCATCAAAAACACCAGATGTTATCTTTTCAGCGTTCAAATCGGGTATTCTCTCGGAACTTAAAGTGCCAGATGTTATCTTGCTGGCGTCAATTTGAGCTATTCTACCCTCGTTCCTTTGGGCTATCCATGTATTAGTATCAACTTGTTTTTGTAGGTCGAGCGGATATTCGATGTCCATTTGTGCAATAGTAAGATTTCCATCGGTATCATACAATTGCTCAAGCCCGTAGTTCCAAGCAGGATATGTGGCGTCATACTCCTTGTCCAAAGGCTCGATAATAGGCTCGGCTAGCTCATACCAAAGAGTAATAGGATTTTGAGCCAAATATGCTTTAGCGTCTGCAACAGCATTACTAATGAAATAATCTCTTACAACTATGCGACCATTCGAATAAGATCCGACACAAGGATATGTTTTATTCCATACTGTTTCGCCTCCCAGCGTAGGTAA
>DUVY01000031.1 GCA_012840805.1 Clostridiales bacterium
CACGAGGAGTTAAAACTCTTAACGGAGCTTGCCAAAAAACATAGCGGTATGATCAAGATACATATAAAAATTGACAGCGGAATGAATAGATTGGGAATATCAGACAAAGTTACTTTAGATAAAATCTTAAGTTATATTTCACAAACCAATAATATAAAATGCGACGGCATTTATACCCATTACGCTACTTCGGATTCGGATATTTTTTATTTGGAAGAACAGTATAATAATTTTCGCAAGCTGACCGACACTTACAACATAAAAAAACATTCGGCAAATTCGGCGGCTATTTTTCAAGGTAAAAAATATCATATGGACATGGTAAGGGCGGGTATAATGCTATATGGCTATATTGACAAGAATTTAAAAACTTATGACGGCCAAAATGTATGCGATATAATTAAGCCCGCTATGAGCATTTACGCCGATATAGCTCAAATTAAGTCTTTAGACGCAGGTTCTTATATCGGTTATGACAAGGCATTCAAGACGCAAAGACATACAAAGATTGCTATAATTTCTATTGGTTATGGTGATGGATATCCTAGACTTATCAACAAAGGTTATGTTATTATCAAAAACAAAAGATGCAAAATTTTGGGCAAGGTTTGTATGGATTTGATGGCGGTAGATGTTACCAATATCAAAAATATTTCTTATAACGACAAGGCGGAAATTTTTGGGAAAAACATAGGCGCCGATGTCGTCGCGAGATGGAATAAAACAATTTGTTATGATATACTATGCTCAGTAACAAAACGCGTAAAAAAAGTATGGGTCTAAAAAATGGATAAAAAAAACAAAATTAAAGACAGCGGAATCAAATACATATTTACTCGGGGCTTGTTTTTATTTATGATAGGCTTTATGTTTGATATTATGGCGTTGCCTGTATTGGCTATTAAAAGTCCTTTTTGGAGCGTTATATTTTCATTGATAGTAATAATCCCTTTTATGTATGTAGTTTTTGTTTCGGGTCGTATGTCAGGGGCGCATTGTTACAAAGCCTTTAAGCGCAATTTGTTAAGGGCAAAACAGGGCGAGCCAATTTCAAAGTCTCAAAGATTTTTGGAATATCATTGGGCAAAAGGATTTATTTTTTCGGCTGTTTATTATGTATGGCAAGTTATAATCTTGTCTTTAGCATTGATGCTAAAAAATAGGATATTAAACACGATTATTGTTTTTTATAATCTCGCTTTCGCGAATATATTGGATATTTCGGGAGCTATCCAAATGAGCGCGGTAAGTAATTTTAGCGCTTTGTTTTTTATTATAATTTTTGCCGTTCCCTTAATTTTTGAAGCGGGTTATATTTTGGGCGGAGAAAAACAAAAAATACAGCACCAAGAAATCCAAATGGAAATAAAATTGTTTAACAATTAAGGGAATTCAATGCGGATTATCGGCGGAAAACATAAAGGACGAAAGCTTATTTCTTCCAAAGATCTAAATTTAAGACCTACCGCGGATCGCGTAAAAGAATCGCTTTTTAATATTATTCAAAATGATTTGGCTGATTCTTGTTTTTTGGATTTATTTGCGGGAACGGGCAGCATTGGTATTGAGGCGATAAGCAGAGGCGCGAAAGTTACTTTTTGCGACAATAATATTCAATCAATCAAATTAATAAAAGCCAATCTTGATTTGGTAAAAGAGTTTGCCGAAGTTTTAAGAAAGGATGCTTTTGAGTGTTTAAGATATCTATATAATAAAAATCAAAAGTATGATTTTATTTTTATTGACCCGCCTTATCAACGCGATTACGAAGAGGAAATCTTGCAAACATTATCAAAATATCCTATAATGAATAGAAACGCTAAAATAATAATTGAGCATTTAACTAAAAAAGATTTTGTTTTTGACCAAAATTATTATAAAATAATTAATATAAAAAGATATGGCGATACGCAATTGACTTTTTATAATTTTACGGAGTTAGTATGAATGTAGTATTTGCGGGAACTTTTGATCCATTTACTCTTGGGCATTTTGATGTAGCCTCAAGGGCCTCGGCGACATATGATAAAGTTATAATAGCAATCGCCAAAAGCGATAATAAGCGCTGTATGTTTGACTTAAACCAACGAAAAAATATCGTTATTGCTTCTACAAAATCTTTAAAGAATGTAGAGATATATACTTTTGACGGTCTTTTGACGGATTTTTGCAATGAACACAGCTGCAAAGTTTTGATAAGAGGACTACGCACGGTTAATGATTTTGAATATGAAAGATCTTTATCGCTTCTTTATAAAGACTTAGACCCCGAAATAGAAAGCGTTTTTTTTATCAATAACCCCAAATATTCCCATATACACAGCAGTTTGATAAGACAACTTATTATACAAAAAGCCGATATATCTACAATGGTGCATCAAGAAGCCGAAAAACTGATACGCAGTTATACGGGGGAATAGATGGATTTTTATGACCTTATATTAGAACTAGAAAATGAATTTTTGGATACGGAAAAAGGTATTTTTGGCAAAAAAGTTAATACTCAAAAATGCTTAAGTTTGATAGATGCCCTTAAGCGAGCTTTTCCTTCGGTTATTAAAGACGCTAATTATGTAGTGGCAAATAAAGAAGAGATACTTATAGAAGCCGAAAGAAAAGCGAAACAAATCATCAAAGAAGCCGAAACGCATTCTAATCTGATAATAAAAAACTCCGAGATAATGAAAAGAGCAGAAGTCGCGGCGGCTGAGCATTATGAGAATGTAAGGCAAGCTTGCGATGATTCTATAAATAAAGCGGCGGCAATAATTTACGCTATGTTTGAAGATATGGAAGATTATTTCAAAAACATGCTCGAGATCTTAAAACAAAACCGCGACGATATGATAAATGGTTTGAAAGACAGCAACAGATAAAGATATTTAAGGAACACAATAATTACAGATATATGGAGCGCAGCAAGATGTTTACTTTAATAAAAACTATCGATCAACCAAAAACAATCAAAGAAATGCTACCTTTGACCGAAGAACAAAAAGCGATAAAGAATATGAGAGATTCGGAGGTAGCAAATATAATTACAGGAGAAAGCGACAAGCTGCTTGTTCTAATCGGGCCTTGTAGCGCCGATAACGAGACGGCGGTTTTGGACTATATAGGCAGGCTTGCCAAAGTCGCTGAAAAAATAAAAGACAAGGTTTTTATAGTTCCTAGAATTTACACCAATAAGCCCCGAACGCGCGGAGAAGGATACAAGGGAATGCTACATCAGCCCGACCCCAATAAAGAAACCGATATCCAAAGCGGTCTTATTGCCCTAAGACGCTTGCATCTTAGGGCTTTGCAAGAGTTTGGCATGTCTTGCGCGGACGATATGTTATATCCCGAAAACCATTATTATGTGGATGATTTGATATCATATGTTGCAGTTGGCGCAAGGTCCGTAGAAAATCAACAACATAGATTGGTTGCAAGCGGGATCGGTATGCCTACGGGCATGAAAAATCCCATGAATGGAAGCATGCATGTTTTGTTAAACTCTATTCATGCCGCCCAAATTCCCAACGAGTTTAAATTTAATTTTTGGCAAGTAAAAACGGATGGCAATCCTTTGGCGCACGCAATCTTAAGAGGCGCTGTGGACACCAACGGCATCAATGTGCCCAATTATCATTATGAAGATGTGGTTAAGTTTACCGCGTTATATGAAGCGAGCGGTTTGAAAAACCCGACAATTATTATTGACACAAACCATTCTAATTCCGGAAAAAACCCTTTTGAGCAGATAAGAATAGTAAAAGAAGTATTAGCCAATAAAAAATCAAGCTCGCTGTTCGGCAAATATGTGAAAGGGTTTATGATTGAAAGTTATATTCAAGACGGCAAGCAAGATGTTAACGGCAAAGAATATGGAAAATCAATAACCGATGCCTGTCTTGGCTGGGATAAGACCGAAAAATTATTGTTTTATATCGCCGAGAACGCGTAATTACTCAAAAAGGCAGGATGTGTTAAGTTGTTTAGAATTAAGAAAGAAATAGATTCGCCCGAAAAGATAAAGAAAATTTTGCCCGTTCCTGAAGATTTGGCAAAAATCAAACAAAAACGCGATCAGGAAGTAATTGATATAATTTGCGGCAGAAGCTCTAAGCTTTTGTTAATTATAGGACCGTGCAGCGCCGACAATGAAAGCGCTGTTTTGGAATATGTGAGAAGATTAGGCAAGCTTCAGGAACAAGTGGTTGAAAAAATCTTTATAATACCCAGAATTTATACCAATAAGCCCCGAACGCGCGGAGAAGGGTATAAGGGCATGTTACATCAGCCTGACCCCAACAGCGAGACTGATATTCAAGAAGGGATATTATCGCTAAGAAGAATGCATATCAACGCGATAAAAGAATCGGGTCTTACCGCCGCTGATGAAATGCTGTATCCCGATAACTACGCCTATGTTGACGACATTTTGACTTATGTTTCCATTGGCGCTAGATCGTCCGAAAACCAACAGCATAGGCTTGTTTGTAGCGGAATAGATTTGCCCGTAGGCGTAAAAAATCCAATGAATGGCAGTTTGCAGGTATTGCTTAATTCTATTTATGCCGTTCAGATACCCAATGAGTTTAAATATCATCAATATCAGGTGCAAACAGACGGCAATCCTTACGCGCACGCGATATTAAGGGGCGCTGTGGACACCAACGGTATCCATGTTCCCAATTATCACTTTGAGGATGTTATTAAGTTTTCTAAATTATACGAAAAAACCGGACTAAAAAATCCTGCTATAATCATAGACACCAATCACTCTAATTCGGGCAAAGACGCTACGCAGCAGATAAGAATAGTCCACGAAGTTATGAGCAACAAAAAGCACAGCAAAGAATTCGCCAAATACTTTAAAGGATTTTTGATTGAAAGCTATCTTCTAGACGGCGCGCAAGATATAGACGGCAAAGAATTTGGAAAATCAATAACTGACCCATGCATTGGCTGGGCTAAGACCGAAAAATTGGTTTTGAACATGGCGGAACAATTATGAAGATTGGTTATTTGGGTCCCGAAAATAGTTATTCTTATCTTGTGGCGCAAAAAATAAAATCTCCCGAAGATACCATAGCGCAGTTTCCCACATTTATTGATGTGGCTTTGGCTGTTGGAAATCTTACGGACAAAGCCGTATTGCCCATAGAAAATTCGTTAGAAGGCGCTGTAAGCAATACCTTAGATATTTTGGCGTGGGAATGCGAACTTTATATAACCAAAGAAATTCTCTTAGAAATTAACCATAAGCTTATTATGAAAAAGTCGGGCGATTTCAATAATATTAAAAAAATCATTACCCATTCCCAAGCTTATGGACAATGCAGAAAGTTCTTAGCGAAACATTATCCCAACGCAGAAATAATCTATACATCCTCTACATCAAAAGCCGTTGAAAGTATTGAAGATGATTATACCGCCGCTATTGCTGGAGAGCATAATCTTAACCCAAATTTAAAAGCCTTGCCCGAAGTAATACAAAATGACACAAACAACATAACGAGATTTGTGGTTTTGGAAAAAGAGCCTAAGCATCAAAAGACAAACCAAAAAATTTCTATTATATTTGACGCCGAAAATAAACCCGGCGGCTTATTAAAAATATTACAAATATTGCGCGCGCATAATCTCAATATGACCAAAATTGAGTCACGCCCTTTTAAAAATCGTTATGGAAGTTATATATTTTTTGTGGACTTTTTTGGCAATATAAACGACCAAAATGTTCAAAAAGCTTTTGAAGAAATCAAAAATTCTACTACAAATTTTAAATATTTGGGCAATTATTAACGCAAAAAGATCAAGCAAAAAACCAAACTAATTATCAGCGTAACAAATACTTGAGTAGTTTTTGACAAAAAATAAAAACTAGTTTTTATGCCCGATTTAGTCAAAAATGTCAAGTTTTGACAATGCACCGATAAGCCTCCCCAAGAAATCAAAAAACCGCAACAGACTGTTTTTTGGATAAGGTTTGCTTTTTGGGCGCTTATTTGAAGGCATCCATTGGTAACTTCTATTAATCCTCTTGTTAAGCCGTCGGAAAAATTGCTTGGAACCCCAAGTTTTTCTAAGATAACTTTTAAGGGATATAATAAATATATATCGTTTAAGATTTCTACAAGCATATAAAACATTGCGACAAACCCGCCTACTGTCAACACGCTGACAACCGAGTTATATATGCATTCCGATAATATATTGTCGGCATTTTTTGATTGCGGCGTTATTAATGATTTTGGTTGGAAATTATTTGATTTGTAATTGCGAAATACCAGACCGTTTATTATGCTGGATAAAATTTGAGATATAAGCAAAATTAAGCCCGCGGCGTATGATTTTAGCAATCCTATTCCTATGCTTCCTAAAACAAACATAGGGCTTGCCATAGAACAAAAGCTACAAATTCTCGCTCCTTCGCATGAGTCAATTATGCCTTTGTTGTAAAAATCTTCAATTAATTTTGCGCCCACAGGATAGCCGCTAATCAAACTCATAAAAAAAATATAAGCCGAAACGCCGCCAGTCTTAAATAATTTTGATGTTAAAGGATAAAATATTTTAGATATCTTTTGCGCCATTCCAAGCTCAACTAAAACCAAAGAAAAAAACAAAAAAGGAAAAATAGACGGGACTATTATAGTCGCCCAAACCATAAGCCCGTTCAAAGTAGATTGGCTGTATTTGGCGGGATTAATCAAAATGGCCACGATAATAACGCATATAAAAAATATTAAAATTTTATGCGCTTTATTGAATATAAATCTAAAAGGTCTTAATTTGGTTTTTGTTGTAAACATATAACAAATTTGTTAATATTATTATATATATTTATGAAAAGGCTCTAATTAATATGTTTGATAAAAAATTAGCTTTAGTTTTGGGTTCTGGCGGTGCGCGAGGTTTTTGTCATATCGGTGTTTTGAAAGTTTTAGAAGAATATAACATAAAACCAGATATTATAGTTGGTTCGTCTATGGGAGCTGTTGTAGGCGGTTTTTATGCCGCAGGTTTTTCTATAGATGAGATGAAAAAAATCGCTAACAAAGTTAATCAAGCTACTGTAATGGACTTTGACCTGTTGCCGGGTAAAAAATTGGGATTTATTAACGGAAACAAAA
>DUVY01000032.1 GCA_012840805.1 Clostridiales bacterium
ATATACTATAATTTTTTGATATACCTATAATATAGAATAATTAAAATAATTATACTAACTAAAACAAGATAGCAGATTTAGGAATTTGCGTATTTTTTATCAAAAAGTCTTGCAACTTTTATAAAAAATTGCTATATTATAATAGCAAATCAAGTAAGTTCTGGGTGTGGTGCAGTTGGTAGCACGCATGGTTAGGGACCATGAGGTCGTGAGTTCAAATCTCGCCACTCAGACCATTAACAAAAAACCGCTATAAAAAAATAGCGGTTTTTTATTTGGATTTATTAGTTTTAAAAAATTACCACTCTATATTTATTATCCATAGTTAAAAAGCGTATTCTCGCCAGAACAAAGAATACGCTTTTTTGATATTTGGCAATACAAAGCGCATATGTCTTTTTTATTTAGCCCCATATACCTTATGTATATTGTGTTTTTAATTTTTGATAAATTTTAAAAACTTTTTAATTTTTAGCTTATACTTTGTGTGCTTTGTATTGAGGGTTAATTTTTTGGGAAACATACGCGCCCAAAGAAGGAGAAGACATCAACTCGTTGTAGACATACAATGGTACGTTATAATAGCGGTATGTTCCTTTAGTATGGAATTCAACTTGCAAAGTACCATTTTCATATCCAATAGCTCTAATACTGGATGAAACTACTTTCTTCATTTCCATATTATTTACCTCCCTATCATTACCAATATTATACCATAATGGTAAAACTTTTTCAATATATGTTATAAAATTATGTACAACTTTGACAATAAACACAATTATTTAGTTCTTTTTGTTTAAGTATCTGATAACAAAATACATTATTTGGAAAATATTACACAAAATAAAATTAAAATTTAAAACTCAAGATTTGAGGTGCGGCAATGAAAAAAAACATACTCCTATTGTTTAGTATAATATTGGTAGTTTTTTGCATGATTATATTAAGCGGATACGAAAAAGTCAAAATGGCGGGCGTATTTGGTTATGATATTGACAACAAAGCGTCTTGCGAGATTTTTGAGAATGAGGATGATTTTTATCAGAAAGAAAATCCTGATAATTCCCAAAATGATAATTATCCTCAAAAAAGCGAACAAGAACTAGACAAAAACCAAGACGCGCCCAAGCCAAATGAAACGCCAGAAAAAAACACAAGTCCCAAAGATAACAAATTTAAGCGCAAAAAAAGGCATAGATTTTTTGACCCCAAAAACCATATAGCAGAAAGAGAGATTTTTGGTATTTTACATAATCAATCCAATACGCCATTCAAATATTTAAGACGCGGGCTAAAGAGAGATCCCAATTCGTCAGAAGAAAAAAGGCGAATTCCCCCCAAACCTTGCTTATATGTTTTAGAAAAAGAAAATTCTCAAAAGCAATTGGTTAACCATTTGCAAGTTTTATCAAACCAAGCCTTAAAAAAAGGCGTTGTATTAATGACCGCATTTGGCAATGTCATCCAAAAAGCCGCGGTTAACAAAATAGTAGTCAAAGGAGATTCGGTAAGCGGACAATATTACGACAATATAATAATAGAAATATACGATGTCAATGATGCTTTGATTAACACCATACGCCCCAAGTCTAATTCAGGCTACGGCGCTAATATAATGTTAGGAGATTTCGCGGGCAACGGTCTAAAGCAAATATTTTTGGGCATTAATTCGGGCGGTAGCGGCGGATTTGGATATTTTTATGTATTTGACGCCCAAAATAACCAAGTCAAAACATTATTTGATTATCAAGACTTTTCTCAAAAAAACCAATTCACAGGCGAGTATTTAGATAATTTTAAAACTAAGGTAAGCAAAAAAGACTCAAACCAACATTATATAATTGATCTGTCTTATCGCCCCAAGGACTATCTAGACATGATATGGAAACCTGGTGGGCAATTAATAGCCCCGAGGAAAATAGATATATCCGATGTCAATACTGTATTTCCATATTACAATTACGCCACTCAATTATATGAATTAATAATTTATCAGCGCGTAACGGGGCTATTTAACGCCGACAGTTTGGGATATGTTATAACGCAGCAACACCTAAAAGACGGCGAGTTTGTCACATTCTTTGAAGGCTTGATGATTTTTCCTCAATAAATTTTTTTCAAAATCATAAAGCGGTATTTTTAATACCGCTTTGTTTTTTGGGGTATAAATTTATTGACCAATCACATAATAAAAATATGAAAAAATCGGTTTTTTGCTTAGTAATTGCTAGTTTGGTTATTTTGTTTGGAAGCGGTTATAGGCTTAATGACCGCGATTTTATCAAATGGGTTGATTTTAATGTTCCTTACGGGATTTTGCATTTGGCTTACAAATACGATATAGAAACGGTTAATCAAAAAGTCCATTGCGATATGTGCGAAATGCTGGCGTATCTCGCAGCCAAAAACGGCAACCGTTTTTCCAAAAAAGATTATAGCGTATTAAACCGATTAGTCCAAGAACTAAAAAAAGGCATTAAGACCGAGGACTTAATTACAGGCAACAAAAAGTATTACAAATATTATCTAGAATCATACAGGGCGATTTTCGCGAGATTTTTGGATCATTATATAACCGAAGACAGACAAGAAGGCTATGGTTTGGTTGCTTATTACCCTATCGCCAAAGGTTATTGGGTGTCTTCATACGATGATTTTGGCAACAGCCGCAATTATGGTTTCAAAAGACGCCATCTAGGGCATGATATGTTTGGCTCGACGGGCACGCCCATAATCGCCGTGGAAGGCGGGACGATAACGGAATTTGGATGGAATAGATACGGCGGTTGGCGTATAGGAATAAGGTCGGACGACGGAAAAAGATTTTATTATTACGCGCATCTGCGCAAAAACCGCCCCTATGCCCAAGGCTTACAAAAAGGCTCTAAGGTCATAGCCGGACAAGTAATAGGCTATATGGGCGCGACCGGTTATAGCTATAAAGAAAACAACAACATGCGGGTAAGCCCCCATTTGCATTTTGGATTGCAATTGATATTTGACGAAAGCCAAGTTCGCGGCAATAACGAGATATGGATAGATGTAAATAATATTTGCAAGCTGCTAGAACATAATCGCGCCAAAACAATTAAAGACAGCGAGACCAAAGAGCACAAAAGTATAAACTTAAGGCGCGCAATCCCCAAAAAGCATTATAAAGAATTTCCGTTTAAAGAAGCCGCCCTTGCCTAAAACATCTTATGAAAAAAATAAAAGACTAGAAAAAGAGATTTTTAAAAAATGATAAAAGTAAGATTAAAAGTTTATAAAGACGCCCATCTATATATTGCGCGTTTTATAAAAGTCAAAGCATCCGAAATCATAATAAGACAATTGATAGAATTAAGTAATAAAAAAGCAACTTATTAATGATATAATGATATATAGATATATACTAAATAATGGCTAAATTCTAAACTTTAAATATTATTTTTATTATTTCATTCAAAAAGCGCAAATAGTATTAATCTTTGATATTATCTAATAACATTTTTTCATTTATTTAAGACACCATATAAAACAATTTAGAATTACGCGTCTTACTTAATCTTTATTTATTTTATAACGCCGCATTAATCAATTTATGCTTAATTTTAGACAATTCATGCAAAAACTCCTCAAAGCTATAGGGTATGACGCTATAATAATTCGATATGTAAAAATTTAAATGTCAAGATATTATGTGTTGGAGGGAAAAAAATGAGGTTTTTTGTTTGATATCTTGCTTGCCAAAATTTTTCATTAACTATTTGCCAATTTATTTTGGGCTTAATTTTGTAAAAGAACTAATTATGATGTATAATCTATGTATATATAGTTTTTATTATGGTTTTATAACGCATACCAAAAATTTTTAACGCATATAAAAGAGGTGGGGAATGAGATTTAAAATTGCGATCGTCGAAGACGATAAGCAAAGCGCGAAAATTTTGGCAAGTTATATTAATCGTTACTCCGAAGAAAACAATATAGAAATTGATATAATGCACTATAACGACGGGGACGAAATCGTTTACGAATATAAACCCATATATGATATTATTTTTCTTGATATAGAAATGCGCCTGTTAGACGGCGTAACGGCCGCAAAACATATTCGCAAATTGGATAAAGACGTAATTATAATTTTTGTAACTAATATGCCTCAATACGCCCTCAAAGGATATGAAGTAGGCGCGTTAAATTATTTATTAAAACCTATTACTTATTTTGCTTTTTCCCTGGAACTAAAAAGAGCAGCAGAAAAAATTCAAAGTAAAGAAAACAGTTATTTAATATTTTCCACAAAAGACGAAACAATACGATTGCATACATCTGAAGTTGCTTTTATTGAGAGCATGAAACACAAATTGATTATTCATGCTAGAGGAGAGCAATATGTGATAACGGGGACGATGAAAGAAATAGAAAATAAGTTAACTAAGTTTAATTTCTTTAGATGCAACAATTGTTATCTTGTAAATCTTGCCCGAGTAACCGGCGTTAAAGATAATTTTGTTATAATAGACGAATATGAATTATTGATAAGCCGCCCTAGAAAAAAGGCGTTTATGGAAGCCTTAACCAAATTTTTTGGAGATATGATATTATGAGCAGCGAAGTTTTGTGTCATATACCGCGGTTTCATACCGCCTTAGCGGAGTGGGCTGCTTGTTTAATTCTAATATTATTTTTAAAAAAGCGTTTTAAGGGTTGGAAATTAGTTTTAATCATTATTTTAAGCCTAATTATTCAAAGCCTTTGGCAATTTACAGCTGGCATATTACCCTTGGCGTATTGGATCCCAGGGATGATGTTTGCTGTATTCTTGATGTGGGCGTTTATTTTCATTGCCTGCGATGTTACAGTTTTATCGGCGTTATATTGGTGTATTCATGCGTTTATCATGGCTGAGTTTGCGGCCTCATTTGAGTGGCAAATTACTTTTTATATAACCTCAAATTTAGTATTAAAACTCTTTGTTCAACAAATCATAGAATATATATTATTATTTTTGATTTATTCCTTGGTTTTTGTTTTAAATTATTTTCTTGAGTCTAGATACATGAAAAATAGAACTATTCTAGATATACGTATACGAGACTTAGTGACGGTATTCGGCATAGCCCTATTCGTTTTTATAATTAGTAACTTAAGCTTTATTACTCAAGATACTCCCTTTAGCGGTAGATACGCGGTTGAGATATTTTATATACGCACGCTGGTGGATATGATTGGATTGGTTTTGTCGTATTCTCAACGCGAGCAAAAATTATGGATGCACGCCAAAACCGAAATTGGAGCGTTGCAAAATGTGTTAAACAGGCATTACGAACAATATCGCCATTCTAAAGAAACCATAGAGTTAATTAATCGCACTTATCATGACCTAAAACATCAAATAGCCGTAATCCGCGCTGAAAAAAATCCTGAAAAAAAAGCCGAATATTTGGATGCCTTGGAGAGCGGAATAAAGTATTATGAAGCGCTAAATAAAACAGGCAACGCCGTTTTGGATGTTATTTTGACTTCCAAAAGCATGGCGTGCATAGACAACAAAATTCATTTTTCTTGCGTCGCCGACGGCAAACTCCTTAATTTTATAGATGTTTTGGATATTTGCTCAATTTTTGGCAATGCTTTGGAAAACGCCATAGAAGGCGCAAAAAATATAAAAGACGAAGAACGAAGACTTATCAAGCTAGCCGTATACGCCCGAAACAATCTGTTAATCATTAATTTTGGCAACTATTATGAATCAAAATTAAAATTTGAGAACGGTCATTTGATAACTACCAAAAAAGACCATATGCTTCACGGCTATGGAATCAAAAGTATAAAAATGGCGGCGGCTAAATACGGCGGAACGGTCAATATTGATACCAAAGATAATTGGTTTAGTCTTAGCATATTGATTCCCTTACAAAACAATAATGAAAGCGAGGTTAAAGAAAATGAAGAAGTATGATTATCTTATTGTCGGCGCGGGACTTTTTGGCTCGGTGTTCGCTAATGAAGCGACCAAACAAGGCAAGAGATGTTTAGTAATCGACAAGCGAGATCATATAGGCGGCAATGTCTATACCAAAGAAATCGAGAGCATTAATGTTCATGTTTATGGGGCGCATATATTCCATACCAATGATAAGGATGTTTGGGGATATGTTAATTCCTTTGTCGAATTCAACCGCTTTACCAACAGTCCGGTAGCCCGATACCAAGACGAATTATATAACCTCCCGTTTAATATGAACACATTTTACGCTATGTGGGGCGTCAAGACTCCGCAAGAGGCAA
>DUVY01000179.1 GCA_012840805.1 Clostridiales bacterium
AAGTCCCGCCCGTGCCGCTCTTGAAACCACACCTTTATATTTTCGTGCAGTCCGTCCACGGAAAAATGCCCTTGGTCTTGGAGATTCCCCCCGTCAGGAGAGATGCACCAGGTCAAGAAGCACCAATAGAAGGAGTTTTGCTTCATTGTCCGTGCTTTTTTTGGGCGTGTAATGCGGACGGTTTCACCCAGGCGGAACTTGCCGGGGGCGGGAAGGCGGATAGTCAGGTCTTTTTTGTCGCGGCTAAACTCAATGATTTTACCTAGCATTCTTCCACCAATTCCGACTTCTTACAATGCTTTCGCATACCCAAACCTCCTTATTTACCCTTTTTATCTACCGGCCAAAAAACCGAAATAACATTTCCGCATAAATCGCATTGATAATGCCGGAAACCCATATCATCACACCAAACCTTTTCCCATGCTCTATCACATAAACAGCGCCCGCCATGCCACCGCCAGCGGTCAATAAAATAATGGATCCCAGCCAACAATAACCCAATAAGTAAACAAATAAACAACATCCCTATCCTCCAAGGTTTATATTACATATAAAAGTCCATATAAGTATAGTCCTCATTCTCTTCCTCCGACCAAATCGCGGCCATTATATCACCCCAACCACGATACGAGAAAGTTGCCACTGTTCCATCGCTAAAAACAGGCACACCTTTTGAACCGTGCTGATGATGCTCGCCTGTAATTCGCTTGCCTGTAGAAATGACTTCTTTCCGCAACGCTTCAGAGTATGGGCGCGCCTCTGCGGGGGTAGCTGCTAAGTAATCTTTCCACCGCATACCGCTCTTTTTCCAATTGAAAAACCCGCCCAGAAACCCGAGTGGTGCTTCCGGGTGTTTTTCAGCCTCTAACCAATCAACCCATTTCACAACGGTTATTTTCTTTTTCATAATTACCTCCCTTTTTTCTATTTTTCCACTGGCTCATCTGATCTCATAGCCGTGGCCAGGACCGGGACAAAAGTCGCTGAATCACGGACTTCCGGGATTTTTGTTTCCATTGGTTTTCCCTCCTTTATTCAAAATCTGCTTTGAGCTCTGCCTCTTGACAATCTGGGCAAACGTCCTCCCATTCGCCCTGATTTTTCTGGCTTCTCCAACCTTCTTGCTTTTTGTGTTGTACTGCGTCGTAGAAATCAAAAAATGATTCTGACGTTTTCTCACCGCATATATCGCAATATAACCGATACATGCCGTCTTCTTTCTCGATGCTCATAGACTATATCTCCCCCTCCCGTTCAGTTTTTCATGAATACCAGCCAGTGAGTCTTTGCCCTCCGATTGCCAAACAGTGGCTTTTGATCAAAGCAGCTTAACACCTCTTTAAGCGGAACTTGTGTCTCGTTCCATTTAAAAATCAATACCCCGTTAGGCTTGAGCACTCTCATGCACTCGCGGAACCCCCCCCGCAGGTCCTCTTGCCAGTTTTTTGATAACACCCCGTATTTTTTAGCCAACCAGGATTCTTTGCCGGCCTTGGTTAGATGCGGCGGGTCGAAAACTACCAGGTAAAAGGTTTCGTCCTCGAAGGGCATGTCCTGGAAATCAGCAACTACGTCCGGTTTAATATTCAACACCCTGCCATCGCAAAGAATCTCTGTCAGCTGCCGGTTGTCCATATAAATGACATCTGGATTTTCTTTGTTAAACCAAATCATTCGGCTGCCACAGGTGGCATCAAGAATTCGCTGGCCAACCTGCATGGTTCTCACTCCCCATCATTACCAAGTTTCCTCTGACCTACAAACCACTTCAAACACTCGCACGCCTATCCCCCTGTGTAACACTAATCAATGATTGCCCATGCTGCCCTCCCCAGCAACAAATTTCAAGTAATTTTAAAAGTTATTATCCATTTTCCTTTAACAATTCTGGATTTTCATAGATGTTGCCAATAATCTCAATATCTTTACTTTCCAAAAAGTTCATAGAAAATTGATATATCTCGTTTGGACCATTCGGAATACCAAATGCAAGCCCTCTTCTGTCAAATATGACTGGTCCCTTTATTCTTCCGTTATAAGCAGT
>DUVY01000033.1 GCA_012840805.1 Clostridiales bacterium
ATGACACTTATTTCTATGTTGTTCTCAAAAAGAGGGTGTAAACAAAGAAGCAACAAAAGGCTATAACGATGATTGGAACGAAGTCGAATAAGCAGAGTGGGCGGTCTCTCCCAAAACCGCCAATAATAAAAAAGAGAGGTAACAAAAATGAAAATGACAATTGAACAGTTAAGGGAGAATAACGCAGGGTATGCACTTGGTGCAAGCTCTTTAAACGAATACGATTTAAAAATTGTAAATGCAATAATTGGAAAAATCGAGAACACGCGCACAGATAGCCCGCAAGCGTTGGACATGGTTGAATATACCGACAAATACGGCAGTTATTACCCGTCCGCAATACTTGAGCGCAACACATACGGCGATGGACTTTTGAGCATTTGCCAAAGCGGCAGCGCACATGTGGGAATAAATAAAGATGGGCACATTTGGTCATCTATCAGCGGCGGGAGTTTTGACCGCCCACAGGACGGAGTTAGTTTTATTTATGCGGGCAAAGAACAGCGCAAGTTTTGGACATGGGGCAGCGCCGGGGCTGGAGCAAATCAAGGCATTTATTTCACCGCGGAGGTATCAAGATTTATTTACAACGCCCGCGCAGCAGAGTTACAAGCGTACACAACGCAATTTTTTGATTGCGCCTATATTACAGAACATCCTGAGACTGTGGGTTGTGGATATTTATATACATCTGGCAGTTACGGCAAGGCGTGGCGCAATAAGCGTGAGCTTGATGGTTTTTTAAAAATCTATCAGGTGAAAGAGGAGCAGCACAACAGATGGTGGAATACGCGCAAACTATGGCTTAAAAAACATAAAACAGTTTATCACTTTAACAAAGCCGAATTTGACGAGGTACGCGGCGATGTATATGTTGAGCGTTGGAACGGCAGCGTTCGCCCGCACAAGCGAATTATAACAGGCGATACTGTAACAGTACACATTGACCGCAGTGATGAGCCACGCTATTGGGAGGTTTAGAGATATGACAATAGCTCTTGGTTGGTAAATTATTTAATAAATTATTAAAAACTATTAAAAAACCATTGACAAGGTTAATAGTATGTGATATAATATAAGTAGAAAAAGGGTAAGACAACACCGAACGGGTTGCACCGAAAAGGAGATTATAAAATGAAAAAGGAATTGCAAAAACAGTTTGCTAGACTAGGGGCAAAATTATCATTTGCGATGGGGTATGTATATATCACTGTCTACAGTGATGGTTGCCGTAAAAAAGTTGAAGAAATTGCGAACAGCCACGGCTATGTTGTAGGTGAGTGGGGTTACACAGGAAGCTGGGTTGCTGGACTTTATACCGCATAAAAAAAAATAGTCTTTGAGTTTACAGCGGTATCTCTAAAAACCGCTGATAAAAATAAACGGAGGTAGAAAATGAAAAAATTTGAAATCAGAGAAATTTATGTAGAAACGAAAGACGGCAAAGACCCATTCGGAGTATTCCAAACCTTAACAAATCAAGACACAGAATTAATCGCCAGTTTTGACACGCTTGAAGAAGCTAGAAAAAACTTCGGCGAACATATAGCTACTGTTCGCAAACAAAACTATCGTTGTTATTCTCATGATTGTTATGTGATTGAGGAAAATGATTATGATGAAGATGGCGAATGGGAAGCTGGCGGAGATTGGTGGGAAATGGAATGTAAAGAATGGGAAGATGAAGAAGAAGAGGAGAATGAATAATGGAAAATAGAATAATCACATCGATAGAAGCACAAAAAATACTTGGCATATCAAGAAGCAGAATATCAGTTTTGTTAAAACAAGGTAGAATAGGCACAAGAGCGAAAGGGATAGAATATAAAAAAGTTATTGAGTATAAAGAAAACCGAAAAGTGGGCAGACCGCTTGGAAGCTACAAGAAATAACAAAACTAGAAAGGAGGACAACAATGTTTACGGAATGGCAAAGCCCATGGCTAAAGGAATTCAAGCAAAGGTATTTTAGAATACCGTACAGCAATAAAGAACTAGCGGAATTTGTTTTATACGAAATGGAGGTAAAGAATGTACATTTGTGAGGATTGCGGAGATACACGCAAGGAACTTAAAGAAGTATATGAGCATATTGGCGGTTTCCAAAGCGGAAATCAAGGATATACCTACACGGACGATGACTGCTCTTGCGGCGGTACTTATGTCGAAGCTGTCGAGTGCGAGGAGTGCGGAGATTGGGCAAGTGAATTATATAACGGTTTTTGCGAAGATTGCTTGAAAGGAGAAG
>DUVY01000185.1 GCA_012840805.1 Clostridiales bacterium
AGAAACAGCCGAAAAGATAAACAAGACTATCAGTCAATGACTAACTTGAACACGAATGACGAGCTTACAAGTCGCCTTGTGATAATAACACCCGGAGCATATGTTCAAAAGGAGTATGTAACGCAATGGTTTGTAAAATTGCGTGATGAATACAAAATCAACTTCTTAAAAATTGGATATGACCGAGCATTATCAAAAGAGTGGCTGACCGATATGCAAGAGAACGGTTTTAGTCACGAAAAGACAATCAAGGAAGATGACCTTGTAAAGCGTGATTACGGAGTGCTTACAGAAGTTGCACAGGGCGGTTGGACTTTAAGCGAGCCTATCAAGATTATAAGGAGCTTATTTGAGAGCGGAGCGTTGGTTTTTGACAAGTCAAACAAATTATTGCCGTACTGCTTTTATAACTTGAAAATTAGACAGGACGCTAACAACAACCTTAGCCCTGCGAAAAATAAATCGACATCTCATATAGATGGTGCAGTAGGTGTCTTCAATGCGTTTGTGGCGTATCAAAGGGCTAAAGAGCTTGATGAATACAAGGTAGTAATACCAACATATTTTTCTATTTAGAGGGTAAAAAATGGAAGCAAAAGATTACAAAGTTTATAAACATACTTTCCCAAACGGGAAGGTGTATATTGGCATAACTCAACAAGAATTAAAACGCAGATGGCAAAATGGAGCTGGGTATGTTAAAAGAACTTATATTCGTAAAGCAATAGATAAGTACGGCTGGCAAAATATTAAGAGTGAAGTTTTGTTTGATGGTTTAGACGAAAGGGATGCTTGTCAAAAGGAAAGAGAGCTTATCAAAAAATATAAAAGTAATGACAAAAACTTTGGTTACAATGTTGCCAATGGTGGTAATGTGGCAGGAAAACACAGTGCGGAAACTATACAAAAAATAAGGGAAAGCAAAATTGGAGCAAATAACCCAATGTATGGAAAGAAGTCTAACGAAAAGCAATTAGCAGCATTACAAAAAGGAAGAATGCACAACAAGGGGAAGCCTCTTTCAGAAGAAACCAAACAAAAATTGAGTATAGCGTTAAAAGGCAGAAAATTATCAGAAGAAACAAAAAGAAAGATAGCATTAGCACATACGGGTATGAAATTAAGCGAGGAAGCAAGGGCGAATTTGAGCAAAGCAAGAAAGGGAATAAAATTTTCTGATGAGCACCTTGCAAATCTTCGTAAACACATTATGAAAAAAGCGCAGCCCGTTTATTGCGTTGAAACAGACACGGTATATGATAGCATTAGAGATTGTGCGAGGAAATTAGGAATAAAAAGCAAAAGCCAAGTATCGAGAGTTTTAGGAACGAACAAAACAGCACACGGCTATCATTTTGTCGCTATCAAAGAGCCAAAGAGTTAGAAGAATACAGAACCGCACTGACGGAGTTATTTACGATATAGGAGCAAGCAATGGGATTTTTAGACATCTTCAAACGGAAGAAACCCGAGTTGAGAACGATAATAAAAGAATATTACGGCGGAAACATAGGACTATTTGCACGAAGTTATGCAAGCAAGATATATGACATTCCCGAAGTCCGTACAGCTATTGAGTGCTTTGCGGATATATTCTCATCAATTCCAAAGTATGTGGAGCGAGTGGATAGGGATGGAAATATTACCTACATAGACAATCAAATGTCAAAGGTTATAAACTTACGAGCAAACCCGTTACAGAACTCAACGCAATTTTGGAAAGATGTTGTTACAAGATTAATGCTTGAGAACAATGTTTTTATTGAGCCAATTTGGGATATGACAACAGGCAACTTAAAGCATTTGTATTTGTTGCCGACAGATAGCTTCGAGTTTGAACTCAACGGAGATACGGCGAATGTAAAGTTTCTAACAACCGGCAAGACCTATGACTTATCCAAAATAATTTACCTTAACCGTTTTGCAAGCATAACAGGCGGAGCAAGAAACAATTTAGGACTTTATGAAACTGTTGTTCAGTCTTTAGCCGAGCAGGCAATCAATGTTGCGAAACCTAATAAGGTTAGAGCGTTTTTACAAGGGAAGTCAAGTGCCAGCGGGTTATTGAAAGAAAAAGACCGCAAAGGCGTAATGACTGACTTTAAGCTGAATATGGACAACAATGTTCAAGGCGTGTCGTATCTCGACGGGCAATGGCAGGTAACGCCTGTCAATTGGCAAGAGAACGACGTCAACCGCGAGCTTATGCAGTTTGTAATAAATATTGTTTACAACTACTTTGGGATAACGGAGTCGATTATTAATAACAAGGCAACGGAGGTTGAGTATCAACTGCTTGTAAAGAATAAGCTTGACCCACTAGCTTTACAGATTGAGCAAGAGCTAACAAGCAAGTTATTTACGCAAAGAGAGATAGAGTTCGGCAACAGGATAGAGTTTGATACCTTTAACCTAACTATTGGCACAATGTCCGCAAAGGCAGCGTTATTTAATGTCGGATTACGGCAAGGAGTTTTGACAATCGATGACGCAAGGGAAATGATAGGATTGCCGCCGCTTCCTGACGGGTTGGGGCAGATGACAAGAGTAACTGCTGATACCCTTGATATTAAGTTAGTCAATGAAATGCAAGCCGCACAAAAAGGCTTAACAAAAATAAAGGAGAACAACAATGGAAAAGAAAACGATTAAACGGCTTGATAATTACAGAAGTGTTGATATTAAAGCCGAAGTAAGA
>DUVY01000034.1 GCA_012840805.1 Clostridiales bacterium
TCCATTCGATTAAAATGAAAATTATCTTTGATCCATCCAAAGCGGGTATGGGAAAGAGATTGAATATGCCTAAATTGACAGCTAATAAAGGCAGTAATATCAATGTGTTTAAAAGACTTGCTTGAGTTAGTTTAGCCATTTCTGTAATGGTTGAAACTGGACCGCTTAGTTGGTTTAACCCTATTCCCCTAAATATATCGCCAAAAGCTGATAAAATAGCGCCCGCCATCTTGAGCGTGAAAGGAAAAGCATAACCTATGCTTTCAAAAATATTATAACCTTCTCTTACATAATCGCCTATTACGATTCCCAGACCTGTCGCATTCTTTATTTCGCCGTCTTGTTCATAAGAATATTTTGTTTTTCGAACCTGAAAATCCGTTAACACGCCATCTCTTTTGACAGTTAAAATAAATATTTCATCTTCTTCTTTATCGGCTAATAATTCAGACAAGCTGTTTAGAATAGATATATCTTGTTTATCCACAGCGATAACGACATCGCCTTTTTTCAATAAGGCGGCGTTGGGCGTGTCATAAATTTCGCCTATAACAGGCAAGCTATTGCCCGCGACCGCTATAAAAATAATTGAAAAAAGAAAACCCGAAATAATATTAAACAGCGCGCCGCTTAATAAAACAATAATCCTTTTCCAAGGTTTTTGTTCGTTAAAAGTTAATACCCTAGACTTTTCAACCTTAATTTGATTTTGTGTTTGGTTTTGATTATCAGCTTTATAATTATCGTCGTTTTGAAGATATTCGCCAAAGACATCCATTTCTTCTTTCGATTTTTGCGACGTTTCGCCGTCATCTTCGCCCTCAAAAGCGCAATAGCCCCCTAAAGGAAACGCTCTTAGGCTTATCTTCTCGCCGCGCTTGTTAGTTCGTTGAAAAATCGCGGGACCAAACCCAATAGAAAATTCGTTAATTTTGAACTTAAGAACGCGTCCCGCGATATAATGCCCGAACTCGTGAATAGTTACCATTAACAGCAATATTAAAATTGCCAGTAATATATATAAAGCAAACATAATACTCCTTAGGAAATTAAAATATTACGAGTGTTTTATTATTTTATTATAATCTTTTTCAAGATATTCTCTAACCGTATTTTCGACAGTCAAGATATTTTCTATCGTAATATTATCATTATAAGTCAAGTTTGTCACACAATATTCAACTAATTCATAAATATCCAAAAATCTTATCTTCTTATCCAAAAACAACTCAACGGCTTTTTGATCAGCAGCGACCATAACGGCGGGAGTCAAGCCGCCTTTATTATACGCGAAACGAGCTAGTTTGGGAAAAGGAAAATTGACCTCGTCGGGCGCAAAAAAACTCAAAGACATATTCCCAAAGTCAAGAGGCTCTACTTCTGAGAGAAGCCTTTCGGGATAACTCAAAGCGTATAATACAGGGATTTCCATTGAAGGATTTGCCGCTTGCGCTATTATTGAATTATCAGCAAATTCAACCATAGAATGAACGATGCTTTGGGGATGAATAACATAATCAACATTATCTTTCTGAAAAAGATGTTTCGCTTCAATTATCTCTAAGCCTTTGTTCATCATAGTCGCTGAGTCAACCGTGATTTTTTTGCCCATAGACCAATTGGGATGCTCAAGCGCTTGCTTAGGCGTAATGTCTTTCATTTCGTTTTTGCTTTTTCCAAAAAACGCTCCGCCGCTTGCCGTTAAGATTATTCTTTTGACGCTTTTGGCGTCTTCTTTTTGTAGGCATTGTAATATCGCCGAATGCTCGCTGTCTATAGGCAAGATTTGGTTTTTTTTCGCGGCTTTCATAATAATTTCGCCGCCGCTTACTAAGACTTCTTTGTTCGCCAAAGCTATAGTCTTGCCTTGATTAATGCCTAGCATAACAGCTTTCAACGACGCGATGCCCGAACTTGCCGCCACAACGAAATCTATATCGTCGCTATCAATAGTTTGTTCCAGGGCTTGCTGTCCTATATATATCTTGGTATATGGAGGTAATTGTTCTTTTAGATAGTTATAATCAATATTAGAATCTGAAACGCCTACCGCTTGAGGCATAAATTCCCACGCTGACGAGATAAGATTTTGGATGTTATTATAAACGCACAAAGATTTGATTTTAAATTTTTGTGGATATTTTCTTACGACATTTAATACATAAGTTCCTATGGTCCCGCTACTGCCCAACACGGCTAGTCTTCTCATCTAGGCAACTACTCCTATGGAAAAAATATGTAGAATCAAAAAATATGTATAAACAAACAATCCGTTAAACATAAGCCCGTCGCATCTGTCCATAACGCCGCCATGACCAGGCAATACCGAGCCATAATCTTTTATGCCCGCCGAGCGCTTAATTATAGAAGCAACCAAATCGCCTATTTGGGTAAAAGCCGAGCCAAACAATCCTAAAAGTATAAAGTTAAGAAAATTTAGGCCCAAAGACAAATCGAGCAATCTAAAATCGCCTACTTTATAATATCCCAAAAGCATAACAAGCAAAGACGCGATAACGCCGCCCAAAAGCCCGCCGATAGCGCCGCTTATTGTTTTTTTTGGGCTTATTTCTGGCGCGAGTTTAGGGCCTTTGAATGTTATTCCTATCAAATACGCCAATGTATCCGACACAGTTGAAACGCCAAAAACAATAACTAAAGGCGCGAGCGAAAACCATTTGTCTAAAGTATTATTGACGGCAAATAAACACGCAAGCAAACATTGAGGATAAATCATAATAAACAAAGTCGTAAGAATATTGTTCATTTCGATTGATTTTTTGAAAAGCGATATTATCATCATCGCCAAAAAAGTTACGCCTACAAGCAAAAACACCAAAGCGAGCCCGTCAATATTAACGCCTGAGCCAAAATGATTGGATGAAAAAGCCGAAACGCTAAAAACAGCGTAAGCCATTACGGGAAAAATCACAATAACAGGCAGAAGCGGACTGGGAATGTTATTAGACAAAGCTTTTGCCATCTCCGCGCCAGCAATTATCATCATAAACACAATCAGCAAATCAAAAAACAGCGTATGTATTTCTCTTAACAAAAACGCCCCGACCATTATAATAAAAATAATCGCGCCTGTTAAAATTCTTTTTTTCATTTTATATCCCCAAATTTTCTGTGTCTTTTTTTGTAATCATCTAAAGCGGCGTCAAGCGTCTTTTTTGTAAAATCGGGCCAAAGCGTTTTTGTAAAATATATTTCGCTGTATGCAGATTGATATAGCATAAAGTTGCTTATACGCTGTTCGCCGCTTGTGCGGATGATAAGGTCCGGGTCGGGAATACTAGCGGTATAAAGATACTTTTCAAATATCTCTTGATTAATCTCGCCATGACCGTCTTTTATCGCTTGATTAGCGGCTTTTATAATTTCGTCTCTTCCGCTGTAATTAAAGGCGATATTAAGCGCCTTGTCAGAATAATGCTTAGTATCTTCAAGCGCCATTTTTATTTTTTGTTGGCTTGAGTCGTCTAATATGCTAATATCGCCCATAATGTTGAGTCTAATTTTGTTTTTGATAAGTTGAGGCAAGCAATCGTCAATATATTCGTTCAAAAGCTCTATTAGGGTCTGGATTTCTTCTTTTGGGCGCTTGAGATTTTCTTTTGACAAAGCGTATATAGACATATAATTTATGCCCAACTCAAAAACATATTCAAATATCCGCTTTAACGCTTTTACGCCATATCTATGCCCGATTGAACGCTTTAAGCCTTTTTTCAAGGCCCAACGCCCGTTGCCGTCCATTATAAAAGCAATATGACGAGGTAGTCGGTCATTCATCGTTATTCCTGACGCTGTTTTTAAAATATGCCGTAGTCAATATAACATTATTGCCCGATACGGAAAATCTTATCACTCTTTCTGTATGGTCGTTATCGCTTGCCGAATTAACGCAGTTTATATCATAAGACATATTTTTTGATCTTATAATCTTAATTGCCTTATCAACAGGCAACGCGACTAAGTCCATTTTATATTTCCAATATTTCTTTTTCTTTTTCGTTTAGAGCTTTTTCTAGATCAGCGATATACTTATCAATTGTTTTTTGGACTTCTTTTTCTTGAACAGTCAACTCGTCTTCGCTCATTTGGCCGTCTTTTTTTAGCTTTTTGAAGACTTCCAAAACATCTCTTCTTTCATTGCGCATAGAAACCTTGAAGTCTTCGGCAGTCTTTTTTATGCTTCGCACTAATTCTTTGCGGCGCTCTTCGGTCAGTTGAGGGAAAACCAATCTTATAGTTTTGCCGTCATCAACCGGCGTAATACCAAGATCGGACGCCATAATCGCTTTAGTCACATTTTTGATCGCCGAAACATCCCAAACGGATATCATTATCATTCTGGCTTCGGGAACGCTGATATTAGCCATTTGATTTAACGGCGTGGGCGTTCCATAATAATCAACCATAATTTTATCTAACAAATGAGGATTGGCGCGACCTGCGCGAACTTTGTTCATTTCGGTTTTGAAGCTTTCCAAAATTTTGGTTAATTTGGTTTCGTATTTTGTCAAATGTTCTCTTACTATTTCAATATCGGCTGTCATACTATATTACCCCCGTATATTATTTTATAATTGTTCCTATCCTTTCGCCCAAAGCGGCTTTTACGATGCTGTTTTCATCCGCGAGAGCAAAAGCTATTATTGGTATTTTATTTTCCATACACATCGCGATTGAAGTTGAGTCCATAAGATTGAGTCCTTTATTGATAACATCAAGATAAGATATTTCGTTAAGTTTTTTCGCGCCTGAGTTTTTCTTGGGGTCGGAATCATATAATCCGTCAATATTTTTTGCCATCAAAATCACATCGGCGTCTATTTCGGCCGCCCTGAGCGCGGCGCCAGTATCTGTAGTAAAATAAGGATTGCCTGTGCCGCAAGCAAATATGACAATCCTTCCTTTTTCAAAATGTCTAATGGCTTTTCGCAATATATAAGGCTCTGCGACAGCGGGAACGCTTATAGCTGTCTGAACTCTTGTCGGGATATCGGCTTTTTCGCACGCGTCCTGCAAAGCAAGAGCGTTAATAATGGTTGCCAGCATGCCCATATGGTCGGCTGTTGTGCGGTCCATATTCTGTCCTTGACGACCGCGCCAAAAGTTTCCGCCGCCTATCACAATCGCGATTTGGATTCCTTTTTGGTGAATTATTTTTAGTTGCTTTACCACATGCTGCACTACTGACGGATTAATGCCAAACTTATCTTCGCCCGCTAACGCTTCGCCGCTTATTTTTAACAATACTCTAGAATACTTCACACCAAACTCCTTATGCTATTATATCAAAAGTCTTTTAACTTGTTAAGCCAAAATTTTTTAAAAAAAAGGACACAATATTTTATTTTTATGTGTCCTTTGCGGTTTTATTTATTCTTCATATTTGCTACTTGTTTCGCAACTTCTTCCGCCAAATTATCCGACCGCTTTTCTAGCCCTTCGCCGACTTCCATTCTGACAAACCTTCTTATACTAATCTTTTCGCCAATCTTGCCCGTCGCTTCTATAATCAAGTCTTTTATTGTCTTGGAAGTATCTTTAACATATTCTTGTTCCATAAGGCAAACATCTTTGTAATACTTTTTGATTCTACCTTCTACCATTTTTTCAACGACATTGGCGGGTTTGCCTTCGTTAAGAGCTTGATTTTTCAAAATTTCTTTTTCTTTTTCTAAATCTTCTGTCGGCACATCCTCAACATTTACATAAAGAGGATTAGCTGCGGCTATATGAATGGCTATATTGTGAACAAGTTCTTTGAACTCGTCGCTACGCGCGACAAAGTCTGTTTCGCAATTGACTTCTACCAAAACGCCAATCTTGCCGCCAAAATGAATATATGAATCTACAAGCCCTTCTGCCGCAATTCTGCCAGCCTTGCGGCTTGCAGCAGCCTTGCCCTTTTCTCTCAATATTTCAATTGCTTTTTCAATATCGCCATTGGCTTCGGTAAGCGCGTCTTTGCAATCGACTATACCAGCGCCTGTCTTGGCACGCAATTCTTGAATATCCTTAGTTGTAATCATTGCGTTCTCCTTTTTTATTTTATTTATGTTAAAAACAATGCCTTATTATTCTGCTTTTGTCTCTTCTTTTGCTTCTTCTTGTTTGGACTCTTTGGTTTCTTGTTTAGGTTCTACATTAGCTTCTTCTTTTTGAGGCTCTTTTTCTATTAGTTCTTTTTCGGGTGCTTGTTCGGATTGTTCTATTGTTTCTTGCGCTTCAGCCTTGGTAGCTTTTTTGGCTTTTTTCTCAGGCTCTTGTTCTTCAGTTTTTTCGTCTTCCTTTACAGCCGAAGCTTTTTTGGCGCGTTTGGGCGCTTTTTCTTTTATTTCTTCATCGTCTTCTTTTTCGATTGTCTCAAAGTCAATATTTTCTAAAGACTCTTCAATAGAAACTTCAGCGCTATCTTCTTCGCTAGCTTCTGTTTTTGATTCTGCGGACACGCCTTGCTCGCCTTCGCGCGCTTCAATTACCGCGTCAGCCATCGCGCCCGCGATGAGTTTTATTGCCCTAATAGCGTCATCGTTGCCCGGTATGATATAATCCACCTCGTCAGGATCGCAATTGGTATCTACCAATCCTACAATGGGAATTCTCATCGCGCGGGCTTCTCTTATAGCGATATGTTCTTTTTTGGGGTCAATTACAAATATTACGCCGGGAAGCGTGCGCATTTCTTTAATACCGCCCAAATTGTGTTGGAGTTTGTCTCTTTCCGCTTTTAGCTTTAATACTTCTTTTTTGGGCAACAAATCAAATTCGCCGAGTTTTTCCATTTGGTTTAATTTGTTAAGACGGTCAACTCTTGAACGGATAGTCGTAAAATTGGTCAAAGTTCCGCCCAACCATCTAGTATTAACAAAAAACTGTCCGCAACGCTCGGCTTCTTGTTGAATAGCTTCCGCAGCCTGTTTTTTGGTGCCTACAAACAAAACCGATTTGCCTTCGGTAACTTGTTGCTTAACAAAAGCGTATACTTGATCGATTAATTCTACTGTTAACTCAAGATTGATAATGTGAATGTCATTACGAGAGGTAAAGATATATGGTTTCATTTTGGGATTCCATTTTCTTGTGGGATGCCCAAAATGCACGCCCGCCTCTAATAACTGTTTCATTGTAATAACTGACATAAAAAAATCCTCCGTTTAGTCCTCCCCGCGCGATTTTTGGTCGGTCCAAACTTTTGTAATTAAAGATTTTACAAAAGCAACGAAAACCGAATCGTAATCGGGTGTGTTTTTTTATGGCTCTTTGAAAAGCCTTTTAGATTATATCATAAATAAAAACGCCTAGCAATTATTTTATAAAGAATAAATTAAAATAATGTAGGATTATAATTATCAATTATTGGCTTCATTATTTAACTCAGATAACCTTTATGCGAATTTTTTTAATAAAATCCTAATATAAATTTTTTGTTAAGGCGATCAGGTTAATCAATAAGTCAAATAATATTAAAAAAGAGATAATCTTTTCTTTGGCTTGCGTCTTGAGCTAATAGACTTTATAAATAGTTTGTCTTTAATTTTTGAAGTGTTTTCAATCTTATCGCGATTTTTTGTTTTTATAATTCAAGTTTTAAATAAGATTTATAACGCTTATTAAAAAGTCAAAAGATTAAGGAGAACTGTTGATAAATATGAATGTAATTGAAATCAATAAACTTACTAAAAAAAATGGGGTTAATGCCATCCAAAGAATACCTAATATCTTCATTTTGTGTGGGATTAATATTTTCTACGCTCTTAATTTGGTTTGGATGAAATGCTATATATTCGGTATCAGACAATTCTTCGGCAGGGATTATTATACCGTCGTAACCTTCTTCTACAAGCCTATTATATGATTCGTTAGGACTTTCGCCTTCTTTTAGAGTGGGTAATTGGTCTTCCGCTATAAGTGGGTTTGTTATATTAATGTATGCTTCTATAACTCTACTTCCATAATCTTTTGCCTGCCTTTTATCAGGCGTGAAATAAAAAGCTGGCAAATCATAGCTAGTCATAGAATAACTTCTGAATTTTGTTCTATCAAAAACATTAAAATCTGCATCTGTACCGTGATAAACTGCTATCAATCGACCTTGTTCATCTCGCACCTTACTTTCTTTGAAAAATTCTTGTTGCTCTTTGGTTAATTTTCTGCCCTTGCTGTCGGTTTCAGCAATGGAATATTTTGTTATATTTTTTTTCGTTTTTGTGTTGACATTTTCTTCTGTATGTAATATTCCATTATTAGAAGACACTTCTTTTACCGATGCGGACTTTGTGCCGTTGAAAAGAGTGTCTTCTATTTTTATGTTGTTTAATTCATACAGCATCTTACCGTCTTCTGATAATGCTATATTTAAAATACCACTAAACAATTTTCCGTCTATCGAAAACTTGGTTTCATAGTAAGCAAATCCTAAGCTTGCGAAAGAATGCCCCTTTGTATCAGGTTTTATAGATTTTAACTTAGAGACTTTTAATAAATTATCTAATTCAGTCGCAACACGCATTTTTAGCAAGCGTTGTTCTTTGTTAACAAGAGATTTTGAGTATGCAAATTCCTGAGTTATGTTAACAGTGCAGTTTGGGTGATGAACTTTGTTAACAAGAGATTTTGAGTATGCAAATTCCTGTGCAGTGGTCTTATTAATTAAAGCAACTTCTCCGTCTGATAAAGGGTAAAATTTATTTCTGAAATGGTCAAGAATATAGTTTTTTGCTATTTTGGCATATTCGCTTTTATTAAATTTAAGTTAAAAAGTGACTTTTTTGTGACTCAAAATTCAACAAACACTATATATAGTGCATAACAAATAAAAAAACCACTACTTATAGTGGTTTCTTAGGCTTGGTGCCGAAGGCCGGACTCGAACCGGCACGAAGTTTACACTCCGAAGGATTTTAAGTCCTTTGCGTCTGCCAATTCCGCCACTTCGGCTCAAAAAACAAAACCCTGATATTAGGGCTTGTTTTTGGTGGAGGCACCACCCAGAATCGAACTGGGGATAAAGGTTTTGCAGACCTCTGCCTTACCTCTTGGCTATGGTGCCCTAGAAAAATGGAGCGGTAGACGAGATTTGAACTCGCGACATCCGCCTTGGCAAGGCGGCACTCTACCACTGAGCTACTACCGCTTATTTTAATATTTAGTTTCTTTAGGCTTTATAAATATATCAAATTACGCAAAAAATTGCAACAGATTGGGCGCTCAAAAAACCTTATTCAATGAGCGTTTTGGCGATAAAATTTTGGTAATTCTATATTTTTATATTTAGGTTATGCTTATTTTGCTTTGGTGGGATAGACGCGCGAACGATTGCGTTTGCTGCGCTCGTCTAGTATTTTGAACACTGACTGCACATCCAATCCCCTGTCTTCCATCAAAACAAGCGTATGATAAATAAGGTCGGCTATTTCCCCCGCCAATTCGTCATTATTTGAGTTTTTGGCCGCAATTATTACTTCGGCGGCTTCTTCGCCTATCTTTTTGCATATTTTGTCTGTGCCGTTTTCCAAAAGATAGGTCGTGTATGAGCCTTCTTTGGGATTGATTTTGCGGTCTTTGATACAAGCTATGTCTTTATATATTATCTCAGAATTAAAAACTTGGTCAAATTCTTGCACGGTATTAAAAAAGCACGAGTAAGCGCCCGTATGACAGGCGTTGTCTTTTTGAATGACCTTTAATAATACGCTGTCATAGTCGCAATCAAGCGTAACCGCGACAACCTCTTGAAAACAGCCGCTGGTTTCTCCTTTTTGCCAAATTACATTTCTTGAACGCGAGAAGTAATGCGCTTTTTTGGTTTTAAGCGTCAACTCTAGCGCTTGTTTGTTCATATACGCCTGCATTAATACCGCACCCGTATAAGCGTCTTGCACGATAGCCGGGACTAAGCCTTTTTCGTTAAATTTGATTTTTTGGATTATTGCGTTTATGTCATCTTTCATAATCTTACGGGTATTCCTTCCTTGTTTAAATATTTTTTGACATCGCTAATCGTCAATATTCCATAATGGAACAGCGAAGCCGCCAAAACCGCATCGCAATTGCCTTCGGTCAAAGCCTGTTTGAAATGCTCCATCTCGCCCGCGCCGCCGCTAGCGATAACGGGAACATCCACAGCTTCTGTTATGCGCTTAAGAAGCTCTATATCGTAACCGTTTTTTGTGCCATCGGTGTCTATATTGGTAACCAATAGCTCGCCCGCGCCCAAACTTACAGCCTTTTTTGCCCACTCTATCGCGTCCGCGCCCGTGTTTTGCTTTCCACCGTTTATACAAACATCGTATCCGCCTTGAGCGTTTTTTTTGACATCAATCGCCACTATAATACGGTAAGAGTCAAATTTTGAGGCGGCTTGTTTTA
This sequence comes from Clostridiales bacterium, assembly GCA_012840805.1. Lineage (GTDB taxonomy): Bacteria > Bacillota > Clostridia > Christensenellales > DUVY01 > DUVY01. Next base: position 10,387 of record DUVY01000034.1, read on the forward strand.
CTAAATCGGGGTTTTTAAACGCCGCGGAGTTAATACTTACTTTATCGGCGCCCGCGTTTAATAACGCTGTGATATCCTCTAATTCCCTTATACCGCCGCCTACTGTTAACGGTATAAAAACTTGTTCAGCCGCGCGGGCTATTACATCAACCATAGTTTTGCGCGCTTCTGTCGTAGCTGAGATGTCTAAAAACACTATTTCATCTGCGTTTTCAAAACTATAATACTTAGCCAATTCTATCGGGTCGCCGGCATCCGTAAGGTTTTCAAAATTGATTCCTTTTACTACCCTGCCGTTGTGCATATCAAGGCAAGGAATAATTCTCTTGGTCAACATTGTTTGCTCCTTTCTATCGCTTTTTTTAAGTCTATCTTGTTTTCATATAAGGATTTGCCCAATATAACGCCATAAATATTAGCCTTGCTTAATTCTTCTATATCGTTCATATCTTTGGCGCCGCCGCTCGCGATAACATCAAGGCCGCATTGGTTTTGGATTTGAATTGTCTTAGGAATATTTATTCCGCTCAAAACCCCGTCCCTTGATATATCGGTAAATAAAACGGTTTTTACGCCAATATCTTTGAGCTCGCTACCCAGCCGCAACACATCTTTTTGGGTTATCTCTTGCCAGCCCTTTATCGCCAAAAATCCGTCTTTGGCATCCATTCCCACCACTATTTTATCAGAGAATCGCTTTAGAGCTTCTTTCAAAATATATGGCGAAGAATACGCGATTGTTCCTAAAATCACCCTTTCAGCGCCTAAAACCTCTATCCTATAAGAAATATCGTCAAGGCTTCTGATGCCGCCGCCCAGCTGGACTGGAATATTGACATAAGATGTTATCTTTTTTATGGTCTCAAAGTTGGTTTTATCGTCGCTGTCAAAAGCGGCGTTTAGGTCAACTATATGCAAATATTGCGCGCCAGCTTGCTCAAAAATCTTCGCTTTTTCCAAAGGGTCTCCATAAACCGTTTTTTGGGTCGGGTCGCCTTTATACAGTCTAACGCATTGATTATCCAAAATGTCTATCGCGGGAAAAACAATCATTTATAGCTCTCCAAAATTTTTCAAAATCTTTAGCCCCTCATAGCCGCTTTTCTCGGGATGAAATTGCAATCCAATTATGTTACCTTTTTGAACGGTGGCGGCAAAACTTTGACCGCTATGCTCGCAACGAGCGATTACAAATCTTGAATGGCATTTGGCATAGTATGAATGCGCAAAATACACATTAAGCTTATTGGGGATATCCTTAAATATCGGCGCGGGCTTAATGTTAATGCTGTTCCCGCCTATATGCTTTGTTTTGCTGTCTTGGTTTTTTAAATTTATTACATCGCCTTTTATTAGCCCCAATCCTTCGCAAACGCTTTCTTGAAAGCAGCGTCTAAAAAATAATTGGTGTCCTAGGCATATTCCCAAAAGGTATTTGCCTTTTTGGGCGTGTTGTTTTATAACCGTATCCAGACCGCTCATTTTCAAAAAGCTTATCGCTTTTTTGAATTTGGCTGCGCCGCATAGAATTATTTTATCGCTTTTTTGGATTTGTTGTATATTCGATGTTATGTAAGCGTTTAGCCCTAAATATTGGTAAGCGTTAAGTAAATTTGTTAGGTTGCCCATTCCAAAGTCAATAATAGCTATACTCATTCAATAATGCCTTTAGATGAAGGAATTTTGTCAGACACCACTTTTAATGCTTGGCTCAAAGCCCTTGCGACAGCCTTAAATGCGGCTTCTATGATATGGTGAGTGTTTTTGCCCGATAGCTTGTTAATGTGCATAGTAATCAAACCATAAGACGACAACGCCCTAAAAAACTCTTCGGTAAGCTCGCCGTCAAAATCTCCTATGCGCTCCTTGCAATTTAGGTCGCACACCAAAAAAGGCCGCCCGCTTACATCAACAACAGCTCTAACCAACGCCTCGTCCATAGGCACAGTTTTTTCGCCGTATCTTTTTATGCCTTTTTTGTCGCCTAAAATTTGGTTAATAAGCTTGCCTAAAACTATACCCACATCTTCTACCGTATGATGACCGTCAACTTTAAGGTCGCCTTTGCATTTTACAGTCAAGTCAAAATTGCCGTGCGCCGCGAACAACTCAAGCATATGGTCAAAAAATCCTATGCCGGTATCAATTTGGCTTTTGCCTTCGCCATCTAGGTTAAGGCTTACAAACACATCGGTTTCATTGGTCGTTCTTTTTAGTTCGCCGAACCTTTTCATTTTATTCCTCTTCAAATCTTATTTTTATAGAATTGCCATGGGCTTGCAATCCTTCGCTATCGCTCAAATTTATAATATCGTCTTTAATTTTTTTGAGTTGTTTTTTGTTATAGTTTATAAGACTTATTTTTTTGACAAATGTCTCCGCGCTCAAAGGCGAGAAAAATCTTGCCGTTCCCGATGTGGGCAGAACATGGTTAGGCCCCGCGAGATAATCGCCCAACGGCTCGGGCGAATACTCGCCTATAAAGACAGCGCCGGCGTTAGATATAAAAGGCAGATATAGCTTGGGTTTGTCTAACAACAATTCTAGATGTTCGGGCGCTATCTCATTGGATATCATTATCGCCGTTAATATGCTTTCCACCACAAAGATTCGCCCATAGTTTTCAATTGATTGTCTTGCTATATCTTGCCTGTCAAGCTGTTTTAGCCTGATTTCTATTTGTTCTTGTACTTGTTTAGCGAGCTCTTGACTGTTGGTTATAAGGTAGCTTGCAGCCCTTGGATCGTGCTCGGCTTGAGAAAGCATATCGCAAGCTATATAATCGGCTCTCGCGGTTTTGTCGGCGATAATCAAAATCTCCGACGGACCTGCGAGCATATCTATCCCGACCGCTCCATAAACTTCTTTTTTCGCCAAAGTGACATAAATATTGCCCGGACCCGCTATCACATCCACTTTGGGAATGGTTTGCGTGCCGTAAGCCAAAGCCGCGATCGCCTGCGCGCCGCCTGCTTTAAAAATCCTGTCCACGCCGCATTCCGCCGCCGCTACCAAAGTCAAAGGATGAATTTTTTCTTTGGCGGGGGTTACCATAATTATCTGGCGGACGCCCGCTGATACCGCGGGTATCGCGCACATCAGCACAGACGAAGGATAAGGCGCGATGCCGCCTGGAACATATATGCCCGCGTTTTCAATAGCTCTTATCATTAAACCGCGTTTGTTAAGATAAGCGCTTTTTAAGACTTTTTTCATAATGCCGTCTTGATAGCTGGTAATATTCTTTATAGCCAGCCTTAAAGACGATAAAGTTTGGCTATCAACCTTTTGATAGGCTTCTTTGATTTCGGCTTCTGTGACTTCTATGTTTGATTCGTTTAGTTCCACACCGTCAAATTCTTTGGTGTATCTAAACAGCGCCTTATCGCCGTTTTCTCTTACATCTTGAACAATTTCGCGCACTTTTTGGGCAATATCCCCGCCCAAAATCAATTGCCGCGCACTTTTGATTTCTTTTAATTCGCTTTTGAAGTCAGTTACAATTTTGATCATAGCGCACCTACCAATTGCTCCAAAGATTGTATCAATGGATTAATAATATCATATTTTGTCTTAAAGCTCACCTTATTGGCGATAAGTCTAGCGGATATATCGGCCACTACTTCCAAAACTTTGAGTCCGTTGGACCTTAATGTCGCGCCGCTTTCTACTATGTCCAATATAACATCGCTCAAATCGGTAATAGGCGCAAGCTCGACCGAGCCTTTTAGCTCTATTATGTCGGGCGATATATATTTGGTTTCAAAATATTGTCTGGCTATATTAGGATACTTAGTCGCTACCCTCAACGAGTAAACATCGCGCATAATTTCGGGACTTTTGCCGGCTATGCATAATTTGCATTTGCCAATTTTTAAATCCAATAGCTCATAAATGTCTTTACCCTCTTCCATTATGGTATCCTTGCCAGCTATGCCTATATCCGCCGTTCCGCGCTCCACATAGGTGGGCACATCGGCGGGCTTTACATATAAAAATCTATACTCGTTGTTTTTGTCATACGCGATAAGTTTTCTGTCGTCCAATGATTCGGGCAACGATATGCCGCATTTTTCTATTAGTTCAAGCGCTTTTTTACTAAGCCTTCCTTTAGGCAACGCGATAGTCAACTTAGTCATAATACTCGTTCCTTCTTGCCGTCTTTTGAGATAATAAGATATTTTTTGATGTTCTTATCATTGCAATACTTTATAAGCTCGGATTCGTTTCGGGTATAAGCTCGCTCTATCCAAAAGCCTTTTGACTTATATCCTGAGACAACCCCAAAGGCTTGCTCTTCGCAACCATCCAAAACCATATAAGCGTAATCGGACGGCTTGGGCGGAAGGAAGCCTTTAGTCTTTTCAATAGCGGTCATCAGTCTTTTTATTCCAATGGCAAATCCCACTGACGGGTTATCCGCGCCAAAATACGCGCTCAAATTATCGTATCTCCCGCCTTCTAATATAGCGGCTCCCACGCTGTCGGTCATCCCTCTAAAAATTATTCCCGAATAATAGCTAAGATGAGGCAGCATTCCCAAATCAATTGAGATATATTCTGAATAGCCGTAGGCGTTGAGATATTCAAAAATCTCTTGAATGTTTTTTATCGCGTTGTCGGACTTGGGGTTGTTAGAAATTGCTTGCGCTCTTTCTAATACCTCTACGCCACCAAACAAGTTTGATATCGTCAAAATATTTCGCGAAACTTCTTCGGGCAAATCTTTGGCTTGCAAAATAGCTTTGACGCCAGCTAGGTCTTTGTTATTGATGCGCTCTCTCACTTTTTCTATGGTAGCTTGGTCTAGTCCGCACGAGGTCATTATGCCCAAAAAATAGTCAACCTGCCCTATGTCTATTTTAAAATTGTCTAGACCGCACGCGATAAGGCACTCTATTGCCATTGCCAAAACTTCCGCATCCGCTAAGCTACCCTTAACGCCGATAAGCTCTACGCCAGCTTGGGCAAATTCTCTAGTCCGCGAGGTCTGGGTCTGGACATTTGAAAACTCGTAAGAGTTGAGAATATAAAACAACCTATGAACGCCTTGGGGCAATTTGGTCGCGGCTATTCTTGCAATCTGTAAGGTAGGATCCGCTCTTAAAGCGAGCACTCGCCCGTCAAAGTCCATCAGCTTGAATACTTGCTCAAGACGCGAGATATTATTATTATCATAATTATATGTATCAATGTATTCAAAAGTAGGCGGCTCAATTTTCTGGTAGCCGCTGGATTGAAGCGTGTTAGCGATTCTTTGCTCAATTTCGCTCTTTATATAACACTCGTCAGGCAAATAGTCCTGAACGCCTATCGGCAATAAACTTTTTTTATATGACATTATATTATATTTCCTTATATTATTTTACTTTTATTCTTTAGCGTATTAATGTATTAGTGTAATTATATATAATGCTGAATATTAAGTCAAATAAATTTATATATAAAAATCTCA
>DUVY01000198.1 GCA_012840805.1 Clostridiales bacterium
GCTATTGCGGTTGTAATTTTATTTACAATAATGTTCATAAACTCTCACAATCCATTCTTTGAACTCTTGTTGTGTCATGGTGTTTTTAGCTATATTACAATATTTGCAAGAAGTAACAACATTGCCTTTAACATATCCTTTACTACTATTTATTCTATCAATACCATTGTAATGCACGATTGTATCACTTGTTTTCCGTCCGTTCTTTTTGGTGTTATATCTATCTGTGGCATAATTACTATCTTTAATTCCGCAATAAAAACAAGGTTGTTCAATCAACTTAATGTAATCTTCTAAACTAATATTATAATCAAGCCCTAGTCTCTGACTTCTTTTCTCTATATTAGTTTTATATAACTGTTTCTTTATAGCATATTCCCTGTCTCTCACCTTGTTAGGTGGTGTTTTCCTAGCACATCCACAACTTTTAGACTTTCCGCCTCTTAGCGATTCACCAGACGTAACATGAATATTTCCACAATCGCATTTACATTCCCAGTATATTTGACCACTCGGACCTCTTTCACCTGTAGGCTTAATCACTGTTAATTTTCCGTATTTCTTATTAGTTAATTCAATCATCCTCGCCAATTAAATCACCTCGGCTATTGTATGATTTTAAAAGGGGTAAACCCAACCGTTCTCGATTGTCATTTATCCTCGTTAACCCTATATTGCAGTAATCCTCTTCCTTTTCAATACAAATCCAATTTCTATTAGTATTATCACACGCTACCGCAGTCGTGAAAGAACCGGCACAATTATCTAGAACTGTTTCACCTTCGTTTGTGTAGGTTTTGATTAATAACTCCAGTAACTTAACTGGTTTTTGTGTTGGGTGTAGTCCTCTTTCCATAGGTACCTCAATTATACTTGGTTGGTAAATATAATCATTATTTCCACTCAATACCATTTCGGAATATTTATCAGTTATTACTTTTGTATTATCAGCAAAATTTCTAGGTTTATTATTCCTTTTATTTTTTTCTTTTCTTTTTATATATTGGGGATTAAAGGTGGGTTGTTTTTTGTAGAAAACACAGATGTTTTCGTGATACTTTGGAAACTGCTTTTTGCACATTAAAGGATTAGTAGGTCTTTCTTTTTTCCATATCAACTCATATCTGAAAATCTTTATGTTACTATTTATTAGCTTTGTGGTAAATGGTTGGCTCGCCGTTAAAACAATCGCACCGTTATCCTTAATAATCCTTTCGTATTGTTCCCATAAAGGCTCAAACGGTATTATACTATCCCACTTGCAAGCCGTTGTTCCATAAGGCAAATCGCAAATAATCGCATCAATACTCTTATCCTCAATAAATGGGAAAACATCGAAGCAATCAGCGTTCACTAAAGTGCTGCCACTAATACGGGCTTGGCGAAATGGCTTTTCAGTAATTCTATCAATCATTCGTTTTATATTTAGAATTTAGTGTTATATTCCGCGACTAATTCGCCATTCGCATCAAAAGCCTTATTCCCTCTAATCCAAATTTCGCCTTCGTAATCGTTCAGGAATTTAAAAAACTCCTTCACTGTTTTATATGTTTTTGTTTCCATAGTTTTTTTTAGTTTTATGCTACAAAGTTAATATATATTTTTTGTTTTCCAAACATTTTTAGTAATTTAGATTTTGTCTAAATAGGTGAAATAATTATCAGGATAACGCTTCATCAACTCCATATTGTCCTCATTTGTAATTTCTATATATTCATTCAGTTTCATAATATCGTTTATTTTATCGTTTTCTTGCCCTCTGTTCAATTATCTTTCCTTTTGTGGTAGTTTATACCACTTTGAAAAAATAATTGCTTAAAAGGGCTTAAATTAAAGTATTGCTCCGTGCTTAATGACAAAATAGAGTTTGTTTGGCTCAGCTCCCCATTCAGGCTTCCCGTAACCAATTTCAATGCCTTTGTGTTCGAGCTTTAAAATACGCTCTGTGTCTGTTGATTTTGGGTAGCCTAAAGTCATTATGTTTACTTCAAATTCTTTTAGAAAATGCAAATGAAATAATCCAGCCCACTCAATGCTCCTCCCCTCTTGTAATCCTTTAATTAAATCTTGCAATTCATCTTTATCTACATCTCGAAATAATCTTTTAGTCCAGTATTCGTTTATTTCCCTGTAATCTTCAGTTTTAACTCCTGATTTTGTCATTTCAAACCATTGCTTTTTTAATGATAATTGTAAATTTGCCATAAGTTTTAGTGTTTAGTATTAAATTAATTTTTAAAATGGTGCTTCTGTTTGGTTTGCATCCCATATCTTTTTAAATCTTTCGTCGTGTTCGAAATAAATCTTTTTATCCCGCTCCCCCTCTCTACTTTTACCAATAACAATATAACCTCTATTTTTCCACGAATTACCATCTGCATCAACTGCATTTTCGTCATAGTAGCTTGGTCTGTGCGGGAATAATACAATATCAGCATCTTGTTCAATATTGCCAGATTCTCTCAAATCCTCTAATTTTGGTGTTGATACTTTAACGCCTTTTTGCGGTCTGTTCAATTGAGCTAACAAGATAATAGGTATATTCAATTCTTTTGCTAAATTCTTTAATTCGCCTGTTATATAACCAATTTCAAGGTCGCGAGTTCCAAATTTTAAACCAGTTTTAATCAATTGCAAATAATCAATTATAAGCAAATCCAAATCGCCTTTTCTTGCCATCTGTCGTGCCATACTTTTAATGTTTGTAAGCTCTCTAACATTGCTTCCATCTGCTATATTTATGTTTAAATCAGCTATTTGATTAATCATTAAATCAATTAATCGCCACTCTTCACTGCTTAATTGTCCTGTTTTGATTTTATAGTAGTCTATTAAATCATTTTCAGTTATCATACGCATAACAAGTTGTATTTTTGTCATTTCAATCGAAATAAATAGCGGTTTTTTGCCTTCTTTTGCGGCTTCTTTTGCGAATTTTACAGCAAATTGAGTTTTACCCATTGACGGGCGACCACCTAAAACAATCAAATCAGGCGCAGTCCAACCTCCATTTATATATTGGTTTAAGTTATTTAAACCTGTTGAGATTGATGTTTTAATGCCACGTTCAGCGTTTGCTTGTATTGTTTGAATGTAGCGTATAGTTTCGTTAAGGCTTTCAGTCATAGAATAAATTTCACATTTAGAACTCCCAACGGAAATATCTGTAATGTTCTTTTCAAAAAACTCTAAAACGTCGGATACGTCTGTTTGTTCGTCGTAGCTCATATCCTGTATATGAGCCGAAATGTTTATCAATTTACGAGCGATTGATTTTTGTTTTATAATTTCAGAATGCGAAACCAAATGAACACTCGATGCTACTCTAATAGCTAAACCAGTTATAAAATACTGACCGCCTATATTTTCAAGTTCGCCCATCTTATTAAGCTCCTCGCAAATAGTAAACATATCTATTGCTGCAAATCGGCTTTGTAACCTTTGTATTGCAGTGAAAATAATTTGATGTTTAGCAAGATAAAAATCATCTGCTTTTAGGTTTATTTGCTCTATTGCTTTCCCTTCTGTCATTAAAGCTGACAAAACAAGCTCTTCTATTTCAACAGCCTGTGGCATTTTTTTTAGTTTTTCGTCATTCATATACATTGTCATTTTGTTTTTTAGTTAATCCGTTAATTTTTAGTTCAAAAATACCAGCCCAATTATTTGCAATTGACTGCTCAATTATAGCTTCGGCAATTATAGCATCGCCATTTGAGTATTCAATTAACTTTTTACAGAAAGTATTTATTGATGTTTGCCCTTTGTACTCTTGTTTTTTTTCTTTTTTATAAAACAACCATTTTTCAACTATTGGAATAAAATCTTTTTGCAAAAAAGATAGGTCTATTTCTTTATTCTTTTTTTCTTTATTATTATTATTATTATTGTTTGTCGCCCCTCGTTTGCCCCTCGTTTGCCCTTCTGTTTGCCCCTCTGCGTTAAAACTTAATTGATAACTATCATATTTACAAATCGTTATCATTGTCCCATTGCTCGCCCCTTTGCTCGCCACTTCTTTGGTCTTTATTAATTTATCCAAAGCAATTCTTATAGCTTTATTCGATATTTTTAGTTCGTGCGATAAATGACCTATTGACGTAAATAACTGACCTCTTTTTATTGCCAATCCACGCCATTGAGCATCTTCGTAATTCGCTTTTAGCAACAAATGTATGAATAAACGGAAGGTATTTGCATCGTCGTACCATTCCCAATTCATAATTTGTCTATAAAGCTTTATATATCCCTCCATTATTCAATTTTTATTTTACAAAGTTAAAAATTTTAATAAAAAAATAGTTCAGACCTTAATTAAGGTAGCTCCATTAATAGTAAGTGTTTTGAGCTCGCCATTTTTAACCATCTGGTTTACTCTCGCCCTGCTAACACCGATTTTCTTTGCATATTCGGCTTGGGTATAAATGTCGTGTCTTATCTCTTTACTCATCATACATTGTTAATTTTTTAGTTCAAAAGTGGGCGGTATATTTCAACCGCCATACTTTAACACTACAAAGATAATAATTTTTTTTGAATAAACAAAACTTTTTAGGGTTTATTTTAAAAATTGTGCGTAATTATACACAGCGACCACCACAACCTTCGTGATATTCTTCAAATGTTACATTTCGACCATCAACTAATTCGCCACATTTTTGACAAAACCATTTACTATCTTTTACAACTAAACAAGCAGTTGTGAAGTCCATGCCATATTCCACAAGTTCTCTTCGTCTTGCTCTATTAGCTGATGCTCTTTTGGCGGCTTTACTTCTTTCGCCCAAATTCATGGAAGCAATGGCATCTAACCTTGTATATCCATAATCTTCCATTCTCTTAATAATTTGCTTTTCAATATTCATCATTTTTTTTTAATTAAATTTTAAGTTCTAAAAAAATACATGTTTATAAATGGTCTTCTTCAATTTCCTCCCATTTCTCCCCATCGGTTGTGTAAATACTTTTTGCAAGGTCATACACCACCATCCCAACCTCTGCGTTGAAATGGTTCTCTGCATCAAACCAATCAGAAAAAAATGGTGGCTGAATGTTTGTTGTTATCAAGTATCTCATAATTTTAAAATATTCGTAAATTCAACGTTATAGGCAATTAAAGGCGTAAAAACTCGTCTACAAATTCAGATAAGTCTTTATCCCCATCTTCCCACTCTTCCCACTCTCTTTCTTGAACGTAATCAGCAAACGCCTTTAACTGTTCTCTTTGTAATTCGTTCAGTTCTTTTTCAAACGCATCATCTAACTGTTTACGCTTTGGATTAAGTATCCACCAATTCGACCATCTGCTTATAAA
>DUVY01000211.1 GCA_012840805.1 Clostridiales bacterium
AAACCCCAAAGCAGATCGCCGGGTTGGTAGGGGCTGCATCGTTTCAATTCCTCATAGGTAAGCTAAAAACGATACGCTGACGGCCACGCTGGTGGAACTGATTGGGGGTTTCAATTCCTCATAGGTAAGCTAAAAACCCCTTCCCGCCCCATGTTTCTCGTTGCTGTGGCCAGGGTTTCAATTCCTCATAGGTAAGCTAAAAACTGCTTTTACAATCAAACGCTATAGACCGACCGCCTTGTTTCAATTCCTCATAGGTAAGCTAAAAACTCATATTGGGCCGGGATTGCGGCTCCCGGCAGGCCGGGTTTCAATTCCTCATAGGTAAGCTAAAAACGTATGAGCTGGGCGTTCATCTTGGAGCCGTATCTCCGTTTCAATTCCTCATAGGTAAGCTAAAAACGACATCAAGACCTGCCGAGAAATAAGCCGGAAATATTAGTTTCAATTCCTCATAGGTAAGCTAAAAACTCCTTTCCTCCGGCCTTGTGACCGGCTATCGGTACTCAGTTTCAATTCCTCATAGGTAAGCTAAAAACGGGCGGGCAACCCCTTTTTTGTTCTCTCGATGGAAAGTTTCAATTCCTCATAGGTAAGCTAAAAACATAATGAAACGGGTTATGTTGTGTCTAGCAATACTGCGTTTCAATTCCTCATAGGTAAGCTAAAAACGTCTTGAGAAGCCTCGTTGTTTGCCCCAAAACAAAAAGTTTCAATTCCTCATAGGTAAGCTAAAAACATCTTTTACCCCCTTTTACCTGCACCTTTACTTTGTGTTTCAATTCCTCATAGGTAAGCTAAAAACCCCGCTTGAACAGCAATTTTTAGTCCGGGTTTAATCGCTAAAAAACCTCCTTTCCCAGACTTGTTTTTAAATAAGGCCTGATAATCCTATATTTACTTTAATCATATCAATGTTGTCGACCTCCCGGGTTTTTTGCGCTATCGGGGGTCGACAACACATAATCAATGATTTCCTTTTCCCGAAATGACTAAATTAAAACTCCTGTAGACGATTGATATTAAATACTTAAGTACTATACCCCTTAAATAATTGTGTTGACATTCAGTTTAAAGTGAACAGAAATTATCTTCTGGCTTTAAAAACGCACCTAATTTTCTGTCATAAGTTAAATGGCAAAACAACACTCCATCATGCAGTCGGGAATGCTTTTTGGCGTACCAATACGGGATTTTTACCTCATACCACTTTCTTTCTTTTGGCGTACTCTCATAAACCTCGGTAAAAAAGCAATATGGAATTACATTAACTGTTTCGTATTTAGTCATCCTAGTTTGTTCAAGTTCATCGCGGGGTGAAACATTATCTAAAATAGCCAACCGATTTTTTTGACTTTGTTCATATTGAGTTAATGCTTCACTAAATCCCTCACGTTCCTCAACAGGATAATCTCTGTAGACACTCTCCACAATCGTCAATAAATCCTTTTCATTTAAGTCAGAATGGGCCTGTTTAAATTCCGCAAAAGACTTTTCTAAGATCTTTGGTGCATTGATAGGATTATATATCTTTTCCGCTTTTGTATCGGCTTTATATATAAATATTCTACTATCCCTACTTGGATCTCGACGGCGATTAACTCTCCCTGCTCGTTGGGCCAAAGCATCTGGAGGAGCGCATTCTGTAAAAAGCCAGTCAAAGTCAATATCCAAGGAAACCTCGACAATTTGAGTAGCAATTACAATCCTAGCCTTCTCAAATGATTCTTCAATAGTTTTTCTGTCTTTGGCTATAAATCTTGAATGATAGCAAACAGCATTATAATCTTTAAATTCCATCGCCAGAATTTGACACTTCTCAACTGTATTAACAACTACTAGAATTCGATGGCCTTTTTCGATGGCTTCTTTAATTTCGGCTATATCCTCTTCAATAAATTTGTCTTTTGTAAAGTATTTACTTCTTTTCTTATCAAGCAGCTCAGTGTCTTTAATAACCGTGGATGTTGGCAGAATCTTCTGAAATAATGAGATAATACTTTCCGGCATGGTTGCGCTCATCAATAAAAATCGTGTTCCTAATTGGGCAAAGTGCTTAATCATTGAGATAATAAGTCCTAGCGTCCAACCATCATAAGCATGAATTTCATCAAGAATAATCACACTATTGGCTGCATTAATTTCTTTGAGAACCCATTTCCCCATGTTGAATCCGCTGGTCAACAACTGATCAACTGTTCCTACTGTTACTGGTCTAATGAACGATTGATCAAACAACAAGTTCCTCTTTTCATCCCTTTCACTTGTTTCATGATCAATTTCCGATTCAAATATTAAATTAGCGGAAGAATGTGTCAACCCGACATTTTCTTCGCCAAAAAAAGCACACAACCTAGACCAGATACTATTTGCTGTAGCCATGGTGGGTAGAAGATATATTATTTTCGAACCACCCATATCGCTAGAGTTCTTTAGTGCCCATAAGATTGATCCTTCTGTTTTTCCGCTACCGGTCGGTGCCACAGCAATAACATGTCCTTCTTGTTCAGATAATTTTTGCTGAAATAGGGTTAAACCCATAAATTTGATATTTTTTTCTTGGCATCTCTTATTTAAAACATCTAAAATCTGATCTTTTTGTGTATTTACTTTATAACGTACTCTGGTATTACTTGAGCCATACCAATCAGCATAAAGTAAAATACCTTTCAATAGCACAAATAAGGTCCGTACTCTATCATAATCCTCTTTTTTGAGTAAACCCGGTAAAAAGTCAAGTAATTTTTTTAACTCTCTCAATGCATTTGCTTTGGATAGTTCTTGGACTAATTGAGGAAACTGCCACCCCTCTTTAGAGAATATTTGACCAGCGAAATCAAGGGCTTCCTTGATTCCATCTTCATAAACTATAGGTAAATCAGATATCTTCTCCCGTTGAAAGGATGATAAATCAAAATCAATTGGCCGATGATGCCCTGCCACGGCTAAAGCTTCCAACGGACAAATCGAATACTTATTTTCTTTGTTCAATTCTACCCAGGCGCTAAAAGCTAAATTAAAAGAGATCAATTCATGACGGTAGTTTTTTCTTCGGTCAAATTTAGTTTCGTTTCTTAAGGCGTCCATCATTTTCTGAAACGGTTCAATGTTTTTTCCAATATCATGAAGGACTACCGTCATTAAGGAGCCTTTCATGAAACGCTCCATAGAAAAACTGTACTTTTCAGACATACGCTTTATTAATAATCTCTTACATTGTACAATATCCTTCCACGCATCGTAGACTGACGCTAAATGTTCTTTATATGTTTGATCCGGTTTAGCGTAATAAAATGTCATAACAAAGCCACGCTCTTTTCACCAAACTTCAGCCCTAACACTGGCTTAATCAATTTCACCGGAATATCAATAAACGTGAAAGGTTCTCTCCGCCTTACCCGCCGACCTTTACTGGTAATGTCAAACTCCACCGGTAGAAGATATACCCTAGGAGTATATATTTCTTTCAATAACGGAATCTTATCTATATCAATATCTGATTCGTAATTATTGCTTTGATCTCCGGGTAAAATGGTATTCGAAAAGTTATATAGCGGCTCCGGGTTAATCGGCATAACCGGGTCCACCCTTCTTATTTTAAGCAGATCATCACTACACCCTGCAGTAAGAGCATAACAAGGGTCGAGGACTGCTTCCTTTATATCATTAACAATCTCTTCACTCTCGGCAGCAATAAATAACTCTAGATCTAATCCAAATAAAATTTCTCTGGTTAAAACCGCTGATACTGTTTCTTTGCTCTTAATTTTTTGGTATTTCCATAAATCATTAACCCGACTTTGACTCGTACCGATAACACCAACCTTTAAGTGATTACTATAGTAAAACTTCGAGCTTTCAGCGTAAGATAAACCCATTGCAGCACCCAATAGTCCAATAATTGAAGTAAGAGGAGGAAGAGGTAAGGTTTTTTGAAAGGTATGGGTTTCCGGCAAACGAAAAGAAGCAGTCTCAGAATATGCCTTTATACAAAAACAATACATATTCCCACCCTATTTCCCTAGATAATGTTCTTCAATCCAACCCTTCATTCTCTCGAAGGCTTCTCCAGTTGTTAATACTTCGGAAGGTAAATTCTCAAACATCCCCTTTTTCGCTCCAAAAACATGATCAATAATTTCTTCTTTAAAATCATTTATAGTCTCTTGCAACAAATCAAATTTTATTAAAGTACCTTGAGGTAAAACAGTCTCCAAGAAGATAGGGTTTTTTACTCTCATAATAGCTGCAGCCACAAATTTTGGAGAAATATCCGCCAAGAAACGAGTCTGTCTTCCCGTAGACCACAAGTTCTTGATTGCATCGAGAAGAGCTTTTACCCGATTGGCTTTTTCATCTGCAGGAAGGTTGGTTTCAAAACCCTCACCACAGCCAACCCGATCCAATTCAATCAAGATCGAGCCTCGGTATATACCGGAATGGATTTCTGTTTCAAAAATATTCGGGTCTCCTTTATCCTTAACTCCCATGTAGTTAGTGCCAAAATCTAAATCTCCTTCATATCTACATAATGAAATTAAAGGCGATACCCGCACAGGTGAAGTCCTTTTGGTAGCCGTTCCTTTTTCTCCCTCAGTTTTTTCTGTGCCCATGTAACCAAACAAGTCATCATCAATGTAAATATCAGGCTTTTGCATAGTAGTAGCCGCGCCTTTGGCAATAGTTGCGGCTTTTCCTTCTGAAAGCGACCAGCCCAAAGTTCCTAGTTGTTCCCGTAATGCCCTTCTTACCCATTGGGCGGAACCATATGGGTATTCCTCAGTCCCCCGAGAAAATTTTTTTATGCTGGAGATGTTATCCGCTTCTTTATCAGATCCGTTAAGGCTGGATAAAGAAATTGAACTTAAATAAGTAATAGTTAGCGCTTTGGCGTTTTTCATCTTTATTTTGCCTCCTTCTTTTTGTTCTTTTCACTGGTTACAGCATTGTAAGTATTTAATGCCGCGACCATACAAAATTGTTTAAATTCATGAAAATTATCATCTGTTAATTTTCCTTCATAAACTTCTTTTGGAACAAGAAAATCATTTCCTAATCTAAACTGCAGGCGATTTAGCTGTTCCAGAAAATCAACTTTTCGGCGGCATTTCCTAAGAGCAAACAAATCTCCCTTTTTCCCGCTATCGCTGTTACCAACCGCTCTACCAATACACTTCCCCAAACTTACAGCCGCTTCTTGTTCTTCCTTAAACACCATATCACCCTCCCTTAGTAATAATTCATAGATTAAAAGCATGTCGAATAACGGTTTGAAATAGGAAATATTAGTGTGAAACACATGCTTTTCAACCAGATCCAATATCGACTGTTTTTTTAATATGCGTTCACATATTCTATTGCGAAGTAGTGTTTTATTCTCATTTTTTGACGCCTCATAATCAACACAATAACTTAAAACCTCTTTCATCCTTACCCCAATTGTTTTCTCAATCTTTTCGGTTAAACGGAAGAAATATAGAGTTTCTCTAAAAGGCCAGATCATTTTTCCGGCAAAGGTATCCCCCTCTTTTTGAGTTTGGATCACATAAAATTCCAAAGGAGCTGTGTTATAAGTTAGTTCCAACGCAGCTTCCATATCTAGATGGATCCCATCCGTACCGATTTCAGGTTGATTTAGTAAACATTTGTCGTACAGTGAATATAAAAACGCATATGTAATTTCGTAAGGATGCTGGTAAAAGCCCCCCAACGGATGATTGTAATTCCGATAAAGATTGTCATCTGTATATTTGGTGCTTTCTAATAAATCATGGGCTTCACACATTTTTTTCAATGATGGAGAATATGGAAGGAAAATAGATAGACTTCCTCCTTGGGTAGAATAAAAACCGACAACCGGAACAAACTTACCTAATAAAGAGCATTTCCAACAGATCTTTTCAGGCCCACCCGCATTGGAATTAAATGAAAGTATCCCTGATGAGCCTGTAATGAAGGGAAATATGGTTTGATTAGCATCCTCCAGACTCCCTACTTCTCCTCCACATAAATAACAACGCTTTCCCTTTTTCTTTTCATCAACTACAATTCTAAACTTGGGTTGAACGGCATTAGGACCATCAACCAATAAACCAGCGGTTGTTATTTTCAAACCATTTTCACTAACAAACTTTTCCATTCTCTGTTGGAGATGCTGATATTCATCAGGCAAAATACATTTTTTCTTATCCTTCCATTTAATCGATCCTACAGTGGGTCTAGCATAAGTGTTACAAATAATTCCGGCAATTCCTACCGATTTTTTCTTGGGGAAGCTTACAAATTCGTCTCTTTTTGTATCGTAATAAAAATTATAGGAAGATCTCTCCTCAATTTGCTTCTTGGTAGACAAATTATAGTATTTATCTACAAGCAAATCACAAGCATTTTCCAAAGCCATTTGGATATCATCAAGGTTGCCACTTAAAGTTAATGCATTATCTTCGACCTGAATCTTAACATTTTCCACATCTACTTGTTCTAACATCTTTATTAATCCCGTCAAACCACAGTCTAACCAGAAATGACCGTGTTTTCTTAACTCAACTTCCAACTGATTCCCCCCTTTAATACTTTTTTGTTTTTGTTTACTAACCGGCATAAGACGATAGATTTCATCCATCTTTTCCCACTATTGGTAATTATTCTAAACCCACCATCTCTCCACTTAGTTGATTAAGTCAAGCAACCCAAACCCCATACTATTCTTTGAACCTAAACCCGCATCCAAGGCCATTTGGAGCAAGGGCTGAGGCCCTTGTAATAACAATAATCCAGAGTATCCTTTAATTACAAAATTCTTATACTTTATCAAATGTAACCGTGGTGACTTTAGACACTTTATCCGTATGTCTCCGGCTGGGGGGTCCTGGTTATGAAAGGCCTGATATTTCTTTCTTAAATTTTCTTCCGCCAGGCGATTAAATTCTTGCTCGCAAGGTTGGAAATAGCACGTATATTTTCCGCCCTCAGGCTTAAGAAAAGTACTATAAGCGACCACGGGTGATAATAACCTTACTTTGATCTCGCTTTGTGCTTCCGGAGAACATACGCTTACTTTCTCTACTTTTACTTCGTTCTGCCCTAACCTAATGGAGCCTTGAGAGAGCAAACCATTTAATAAGTACTGACAAAATTCTTTGAGGGGAGAGGAAACAATTAACCTTACCGGTGGCACAAAAGATATTTCGGACCCCATGATCTTGTATTGGCCAAGCAAACGAGAGAAGGTAAACAGCTTAAACTTACGCTTATCGACCTCATAACCTTGCTCGTGAAGAAACTCGGCAAATTCCCGGTCCATACTATGGTAGATCATAGACTGGACTAAATGGTTATAATGGATAGGTAATCTAATACTTTCAGTCGAATTTAATTCCACATTTAACCGCAAAATCTCACAACCTCTACATTAATCCTTATAGGTAGTCTAAAAAACACAAATTAATTATAAAAAGCCTGATGGTTTCAATTCCTTCTAGGTATTTACTATGGCAAGAAGATACAGAACAGTTTTTCCCTTACTTCATCCATTTTATAAGGCTTTATAGCCCCAAACTTTTTTATTAACAAGCCTTGCGAGATAGTAAAAAGTTTATCAGCACGGATATATGAATCGACCAATAATTGACCTTCACTTAAATCATTGCTAGAAAGACATACTGAGTATTCTCTATCCATATCTTTTGATGTAATTGCCGCTACAATCACATCTTCAGTTAACCCGTTATACTTGGAGTTCGATAGAATCAGGACAGGTCGTTTTTTGGTTGACGATAGATCACTAAAGGGAAAAGGCGTAAGGAAAATATCTCCTTGTCTTACCATACAACAATTTTCTCCTTCCATAATTTTCTTTTATTGTATAAAAAGCATGATGTAAAGTCAATACTTAAAAACAAAATTTTCACCCAATTAAATAAAAAGTACAAACTAAACATCATTCCAGACTTCATCATCCGTTTTATTGTCCCAGAACTTCATACTGCTTTCACTTGCCAAAAGAAGATCTTTAAATTCGTCGTTTTCCCTTCTGGTTTTCAAAAATACTATATATTCGACTAATTCCGCTAGTTCTTTCTCTGTCATATCCTGCACAAGTAAGTTGATCTTTTGTCTTAAATTTAGGCTCATGAAATATTCCCCTTTTTCATTTTTAATACCTTAACTAATAACTATACTATCACTATATTCTAAAATAATTCATAAAAACCTCCCATATTCATCTGGTCCTTTTTCTATAATATATTCTCCTCCCCACCCTTATCCAGGCCAATCACTTCTCTGGAGGTATACCTGGTTGTCCGGAGGTTATAAATGATCACCGAGTCTTCGGTCTGATCGATTATTCGCTTTAGCTCCTCCTTGAGCATCTTGAGCTTGGCTGGAGTAATCTCTCCTTCAAACACCGAATTCTGCACCCAATAAAGGTACTGACGGCATTTCTTTAGAACCTTGGCCACCCGTTTTTCCCCAACATCATAGACAAGAATTATAAACATCTTAGTCCCTACCTATTTACCATTGGCTAACAAACGGTTTATATTCTTTCTCACCCATAATATGCTTTTCAATTTTGTAGATCTCCATCCGAATTAACCTACGGTAGGAGACTTCACGCCCAACGGAACGATGTTTGATCGTCGTTCTTAATCGTTTATCCAATTCTTCGACGAACCGTTTTCGTGCTTTGTCTTTTAAGATTATTCCACCGCTTTCTTTCTCGAAATCCTTTCCAGTCACCATACCAGTGCCGACCATAGTAAAGATCAGACGATCAATAATGATTGGTTTGAAGATCTCAGCCACATCCAAGTTCAAGGAGAAACGACGGAAGTTCGTGGCGTGCAGAAAGCCGATCCGCGGATCCATATGGGTTTTATAAATCTCCGACAAGACAATTGTGTATAAGATGGAGTTCCCAAAACTAATCAAGGTGTTCAAATTGTTCTTCGGTGGCCGCCGGCTTCTCTTTTCAAAGGTGAAATCGGGATTGTTTAGAATCGCATTAAAAGCCTGGTAATAGGTTTCCCGTACGTTCCCTTCCAGCGCCATTAGTTCCGGGATATTGGGAACCTTCTGGAGCAGGTTTTCTGTTGCTTCGATCCGTTCAATCGTCTCCCTTAATGAAACACCGCGTTTATAGTAGTACTTTAAGACTTGTAGAATATTAAGGATGGCACCCCGCACAAAATTTCTAGCCAGTTCCATGCGTCTTTCATCGTCTAAGTAGCATTCCGCCTGTTTGAGAATTACGAAACCAGAATTATAGTGCTCTCGGGGGTAAAAGGTCCCCATGTAGTAGCCGTAATGATTGAAATAATGCATCATGATCTCGTTTTGCGATAAAAATTCGAGTAATTTTTTGTTGCATTCCACTTCACCAAAGACTATAATCTCCTGGATATCCTCAACCGGAAGAAACCTTTTTCCGTCAGGAGTTTTATAACAGAGCGTATTTCCTTGCCTCTGCAACGCCCCATCGGAAAAAATATAGATGGTTTTTTGCACTTTACACGCTCCTTACGACCAGCAAAATTCGGCGTACGCGCATCGGCGGCACCACTTATTTCTCTCCGGTGCTGGGGGAATCTCTTGGTAAATTATGCGGAGAATATCCCGCTCGACCTCGTTGATTTCCTTTTCTAAATCGGGAGTAAGATCCACCCGTTCCCTTCTCTTCTCCTCCGGAAAAAACAATTCACCCCGTGCACGGATTCCTCGCTGTTTTAATTCTTTTAGATAAAATCCCAATTGCATACGGGCACTTTCTTTAAAACGGGAAGTCTTTTTTATCTCACCAACAACGATCTCTTCACCATCTCGGCGCATTATATCCAGTTTAATATTGCCTATACTAATCTCTTTTTTGTCCCGCGTATACCTTAGTTCATGTAGGAACCTTCCCAGTTCTACATTGGAATCGTCTTGGTCCGGTGTTACCTGCCGGCCCATCAGCCAGACTTCACGGTGGCAGATATAGTAATACCAAACAAGGGTACCTGTGACATGCAGATCCCGGCTTTCTCGAACACTACTTAACTCCTCTATTTCTCTCTGCCCTCCTTTCCTTTGACCTATTACTATTTAAACAACAGTGCCATAACTAACTTGGAACTCATTTTATTCAGAGGACTACCGGCTTTAACATAATATTTACTTCTCTATGTTTCCTTGTAAATCCTGCCATTTGGGGGAAATTAGGGGACAGATCGCTATTTTCAGCCCTTTCCGTCAGGACGATGTTTTATCTTTTACAACACCAGTAACTACAAATCAGTTCCTATTGCACAATAAACGCAAAGTGCTG
>DUVY01000212.1 GCA_012840805.1 Clostridiales bacterium
AAAAATTAATAAATGCTAAATACAAAGAACAACCTTTAAAAAATGGAGGGTATAGAAGAATATACTCAACAGGCGACGTATATGAACACATTATACAATTAAAAGAAGGTGCAACGCTTAATTGGCATGGCCATTATGATACGGATGACTTTATTTATACTAGTAAATTAAATGGTAAAATAATAAAAATAAAATAAGCAGGTTTAGCCCTGCTTTTAGCCTACAATATAACAGGAACAATAAAATATTGTAGGTTAAAAATAGGGTTAAAACTCTATATAAAACAAAACAACAGCTTGTGTCCTTGCATGAGTGCACAAGCACTAAAAAAAATAAGGAGTTGATATAGTGTCTAAAATGATATATAAAAAGAGAGATAAATGTACACCAGAGCTATTAAGACAGCTTTCCGAAAAAGAAAATGTGTTTTTCAGATTCCACAATCCTTATAGAAGGCTTTCATCTCGCTCTAAAAGCTGGGAAATGGGGTATGAGAGCGAGTTAGAGGCAATAAGAGAAGGTAGCATAGTATTAGAGGGCAAAAGTTGTACGAAGGAGGCAAAAGACTTAATGGAATTTGAACATGCCTTTGATAGCAGTTATGTAGTCTTGGCGTTTGAGGGCTGGGACACTGGGCAGACTGGACATGATGGAGAAATAGTCGCCACGTACTATAAAAAAGTTAAGTGCTTTAATTATGAGGACTTTGTAAAGTGCTTTGATTATATCGATTGGAATTGGCAATACATAGACCAAATTTAATAAAGACGATTAGAAAAAAATCAAAAAAGTTTAAAATAAGTGTTGACATATCACGCAGTGCGTGTTATAATATAATCAAACAGAAGCAGGAGGTAAGATAAATAAGATGGTAGGATACAGGTTCATAGGAAAAGAAGAACTAGTCGCATTACATAAAGGTATTGTTTACGGGCGTTGCCATACAAAAAATCGTAACAGCTTTAATCAACCTGGATACTATGTATTCTTCTATACTGGCAATATATATGTAACAGAAGATGACGAACCTAGAAAAGGTCTACCTTTTTACTCTAACGAATACTTGGTAATAGCTAACATTCCCGAATCCGAAATAGTGGATGTAGGATATGGTTATTACTATGACTGCGGAGCGGAAGAATTTATAGTAAAATCCTACAGCATGGACAACGTCATTGAAATAATAGACAGGAAAAGCCTGGAAACAAAGATGACTTATCCTGATTACTACCTTTTGCCTCGATAGCAGGGCTAGTGCGATTGCCGAGCATTCTGGCAGGGGCTTTGGGTCATTCCGCTCAACCTGCTCGACCAAGCAAAATAAAAATAGATAAAAATAGGAGGAATAGAGAATGAAAAAAATTATTATTAACGGGATAATCCCAGAGGTAGAAATTCGCTACCAACCACCATACGAAGACGAGAGTGAAAGTTGGGAGGGTAGAATTTATACAGGTAAGGAAATTATTGAGTCGGGAATAATTGAAGAAGTGGAAAAAAGGGGATATATCCACTGGCTAGTTGACGACATCAAAATCAACCCCAACGCAATGTATGTCTTTTGGCTACACGAAGAAATAAACCCATGGAGCGTTGGCCCGCATACAAAATTTTACGGTGTGCGGAGAATCGAGAAGGGTGGAAATGATAAATGATGGATATTAAAAAATTAAGAATTATGACGAGAATGACTCAAAAGGCATTTGCAGATTACTTTAATATCCCAGTGCGAACTTTGCAGGACTGGGAAGCGGAGAAAAGAACCCCGCCACCATATGTGGCAGAGTTAATAAAATATAAAATAGAAAAGGAGAGGTTAGGGATGTTGAGATTGGTGGAAAAAGACCATGGAGAAGAAAAGGTGTTAATGGAAGGGATATTAGAAGAAATCATAGAATACTTAAAAGAAAATGAAGAAATTTACAACTGGGTACTAGACGAGGATCCTACTGCTGAGATGCCATGTTTTGATGGTGTTGAGGGAAGGCGAGATTTAGAATGCGAGCTTGCGAAAGTGGATTTAAGTTGGTGGTCTCTGGAAGTAAGGGAGATTGCCTAAGTTTAACCCTTTAGTTTTAAATCTATAGAATACATGGCGTCCATCTTTTATTAATTAAAATGCATCATATTTATGAATAATATTCAATACCTTTTTATAATATATCCAAATTAAATGAAAATTATTCAAAAATATTATTGACAAACGATTTATATTCATGTATAATAAAATCAAGGAGGTGATGAGGGAGTGGATAAGATGAAATATTCCCTTAGAGAATTGAGGGCCAGAAAAAATAAAACTCAAGAGGAAGTTGCTAAAAGCCTTGGAATAGCAACGCAAACCTACAGCGCATGGGAGAAGGACATCTCAAATGTGGGGATAAGTAAGGTGTATGCGTTGGCCGATTATTTCGAGGTAGAAATTGACGAGATAAAAATCGAAAAGACATCTTAATTTTTTTTATCGATTACATGAACATAATTCATGTAGAAAGAAAAGGAGGGCTAACCGCAAATATGAACACATGTGTAATATGTGACAATTGGTTGCCAGAGGGACGGCAAGTGTGCGAGAGATGTGAGCTTATAGGCCCCAAGGAACTCCTTTTTGTAATTAAGCGAGAAAGGAGAAGAGAAGTTGAAAAAGTTCGCAACGATATTAATTTTAATCCCGTTAGCAATGGGAATAATATCCGGGGTTTATACGAGAAAAACAAAAGAATTACCGGAAGTTCCTCTAGAAACTCTAGAAGTAAAAGCAGATGAAATTTTGGAACGCTGTCCTCCGGAAATGCCTGAAACGATTCCTGAACCGGTTCAAGAGATGATGATACTCGAAGAACCTGGAGAAACCGAGCCAGTTTTTAAAGCCTACGATATAGGACTCGATTATGAATT
>DUVY01000215.1 GCA_012840805.1 Clostridiales bacterium
AACAATTGAGACTGCTATAGATAACGCTAGTTCTGGAGATGCTATTGTTTTGCAAGACGGGGTGTACGTAATGTACGACATGCTACCGTTGTTTCAAAAAACAAATTTATCGTTTATAGGAAGTACTAATTCAGTTATTGAGGTAGAAAATTCAGGAAGAATCCCAAATACCTATCCTTTACTTCAAGAAAAATTTTATCGTATTATATTTAGACCTTCGCAAGAGTTCCCTAAAAATTCTTCAGAACAAAGATATTTAGTTGCACCTAGTGGGTATGACAGATTTACATGGGATACTTTTTTCTATAATTGTGTATTTGAAGACCCTTACAACAAATTAAATAAAAGTAATCAGCATTCCGCGTATGTTGCCGCAGACGCCACCTCTTTGGTTAATCCCTACACTTATGTAAACTTAAGATTTGAGAATTGTGTAGTATTTGATACCGCAGTTTGTACTACATGGAGTGACGGCAACGCCCCACAAATTTTTATAATTAATTGTGCTTCAAATATTCACAGTTTAAAAAATCCACTAAACAATAGTGGCGTTAGTAGAAACGTCGAAGAAGTAACTTGTTTACTTTCAGCTTCAATCGACGACGAGTATAACATTAACTCTGCTGGATGGGAAAATGCGGGTACAGGCATAAATCCAGACGGTTCTACTGCACACATAGGGGTTTACGGCGGACCTTTTACATGGTATAGCCCTCTTGTAGTAGAAGCATATTTAAATATAAACGAGACTTATAATCAATTAGTTAATGTAAGTGGTACAATAACTCATGAAGAAGGAACCAATACTCGATACAGGTTAGTTATAAATGGGGTGGGACAATCGTGGACGAATTTTCTTTCAGTGCCAATAACAATAGATGCCAGTGTAAATCCTCTTGTTCTTAATTATGGAAACAATGATATTATAGTTGAAGCAGAGGATATAGATGGAATAAGAAGTTCTAGTCCTTTAAATATAACTAGGATAGTAACAGAGCTTATACAGCCTCAAGAAGTATATGCAAATAAAGTGAATATAGAGTGGCTTCCTATTTTATCTCCTAGTTTATTAGATATGGATGTTTCTTTGGTTAGGGCTGGTAACGGGCCTAAAAAATTTAATATTAATACACAAGATACTAATTATGAAGATACTACTATTTCTATGAATAGTAAATATAGTTATATGTTAGCAGATGCTGAAGGTTACTCACAAGTATCTTGTGGTTGGCGTCATTGCACTGCATTAAAATCAGATGGTAGCCTTGTAAGTTGGGGGCGTGACAACAATGGCGTAGTTTCTACTACACCTACAGGTACAGATTTTGTACAAGTATCTTGTGGTGTCCATCATTGTACTGCATTAAAATCAGATGGTAGCCTTGTAAGTTGGGGGTATGATAATTATAATCAGGTATCTAATACACCTACAGGTACAGATTTTGTACAAGTATCTTGTGGTCATCATCATTGTACAGCATTAAAATCAGATGGTAGTCTTGTAAGTTGGGGATATGACTACAATGGCCAAGTTTCTAATACACCTATAG
>DUVY01000035.1 GCA_012840805.1 Clostridiales bacterium
CCATCCCGAACACGGAAGTTAAGCTTTCCAGAGCCGAGGGTACTTGCTTGGCAACGAGCCGGGAGAGTAGGTCGTCGCCGTAAACCTATCAAACCAAAAAGCCCGTCCATACGGGCTTTTTGGTTTTTTTATTTATCTTTATTTAAAATATATGTTTTCTATCTTATCGTTAAAGTATAAGTTTATCCAAAAAAGACTTATAATTTTTTGAAAAATTATTTTATTTCACACTCTTATAGACCGACTCATAATATAAATATATGAGCGTTAGCGTTAAGAGAGTTTTTATCGTAGATGTTTCGGACCAAAGATTAAAAACCGTAAAAAAATTGCTTCAAGCCGACGGGTATTCGGTCTTTGATTTTGTTCAAGGTCAGAAGTATTCCGAAAACGACCTAATCCAATATGTCTTTATATTTCCGCCCTATGTCCCAATAGATTATAAACTCGCCGACACGCTAACCTATGGTAGCGTTGTGTTCGCTTTGGGATGTTTTGATTTGGAAGCTAGACAAATACTCAAAGACAATGATATTACCGCGCTTTACTATAATGACGACGAGATGCTGGTTATGAAAAACGCCTATCTTACCGCCGAGGGAACATTAGCCGTCATAATCAACAACACCCAAAAGTCCCTAAAGAGCCAAAAGATATTGATTTTTGGTTATGGCAGAGTCGGAAAAGCGCTGACCAAATTGCTTGGCGATATAGGGATAGATACAAGCGTCGCCACAAACGATGTTTATGAGCTGGCGCACGCCTCAATTTATGTGGATAAGACCTATACGCTAAAAGATTTTACCGAGGAGCTAGCAAATTTTGATGTAATAATAAACACCGTGCCAAAAATGATTTTAAAAGGGGATAAACTCCAACACATAAGAAAAGACGCTTTTGTTATAGACTTGGCTTCTTTGCCGGGCGGGGTGGACTTGGACGAGGCCAACAAACTTGGGCTTAACGCGCTGCATTATTTGGGCGTTCCCGCCAAAACGGCGGCGATAACAGCCGGGCAATATCTATATGAAAGCGTAAAAAGAGCGTTGGAAAAAGTTTAAAAAAACAACGGATATGAAAGGATTAAATATAGGCTGGGCAATGACAGGGTCTTTTTGCACTTTGAAAAATCATTTGCCTATTATAAAAACTTTGTCAGAGCAAAACAACATAATCCCTATTTTTTCTTTTTCAGTGGCAAATCTTGACACTCGTTTTACCAAAGCGGCTAATTTTTATAACGAAGTTTATGAAATCGCCAAAAAAAAGCCTATTATCACCATTGAAGACGCCGAGCCGATAGGTCCGCAAAAGCTTTTGGATATAGTCGTCGTGGCGCCTTGCACGGGAAACACTTTGGCAAAGCTGAACAACGCCATTACAGATACGCCCGTTCTTATGGCGATTAAGGCGCATCTTAGAAACGATCGCCCAGTGGTTTTGGCGCTGTCTACCAACGACGCGCTGTCTTCCAACGCCGTCAACATCGGCGGGCTTTTATATAAAAAGAATATCTATTTCGCGCCCTTCTTTCAAGACGACCATCTCAAAAAAACAAGGTCTATTACATCCGACCTTGAATTAATAATCCCTACTATTGAATTAGCGCTACAAGGCGTTCAAATCCAACCTATTATAAAAGGAGTTTAAAGATTTAATGAGCGGACTGGCGGGATGGATAAGCAATACCATAGACTTGACAAAACAAGAGCATGTTTTGTCCAAAATGTCCTTGACGCTGAAAAACCGCGGACCTGACGATTGCGGACAAACGGTTGAGTCCAACGCTGCGCTGTTACACAGACGCCTTTGCGTCATTGACCCAAAAACCGCCATTCAGCCAATGACCAAAACTTCCAAAGGCGAAAAATACACCCTTGTTTATAACGGCGAGCTTTATAATATGCAAGAGTTATCGGCGGAGCTAAAAAGCCTAGGCTATAAATTTATTGGATATTCTGATACCGAAGCGCTTTTATACGCCTATATACAATGGGGCGAAAATTGTCTTAACAAGCTAAACGGGATGTTCGCATTCGCCGTTTGGGAACATAATAATAAGCGGTTGTTTTTGGCGCGAGACCGTCTGGGCGCTAAGCCTTTGTTTTATTATTTATACGACAGCGCAAAATACGGTAAAGGGATTATTTTCGCGTCCGAGATAAAGACGCTTCTTAAAAACCCTTTGGTTGAAAAGGTAGTTGACTTAGAGGGTTTAAGGCAGATATTTTTATTGGGGCCGGGCAAAAAATCAGGCAGCGGGATTATTAAAAACATACAAGAACTAAAGCCCGCGCATTATATGATTTTTCAAGAGGGCGAATATAAAATTAATCAATATTGGAAACTTCAAGCCGCGCCCCACGAAAATAATCTGTTTATGACCATAGAAAAGACGCGCTGGCTTATGTTAGACTCTATCAAAAGGCAAATGGTGGCGGACGCGCCTTTGGGCTGTTTTTTGTCAGGGGGATTGGATTCGGGCATTATCTCGGCGGTGGCGGCGGCGATGTTTTTGTCCAAAGGTCAACGCCTTGTTACTTTTTCGGTTGATTATAAAGACAACGAACTGTTTTTTGAAAAAAACGCTTACCAGCCCGATAGCGACCAAAAATATATATCTCAAATGTCCGCCTTTATCAAGAGCGTTCATAATTATATTACTTTGGACAATGAACAATTAGGCAAAGCGCTAAAAGAAGCGACTGACGCGCGCGACGCGCCGGGAATGGCGGATATCGATTCTTCGCTGTTGCTTTTTTGTAAGATTATCAAACAAAAACAAATCAAAGTATGCCTCTCGGGCGAGTGCGCGGACGAAATCTTTGGCGGGTATCCTTGGTATCACGATCAAAATCAAGATATCAATACTTTTCCTTGGTCCAAAAGTTTGGATATCAGGACAAAATTATTGCGTAGCGCGGCTGTTTTGAAAGACGCTGAACAATGGGTAAGGCAATGTTTTTTGGATACTATAAACCGAACGGATACTTTGCCTCAAGATAATCCGCAAGAAAGACAAATGCGGCAGATGTTTATGCTAAACATAGAATGGTTTATGCAGACTTTGCTTGAGAGAAAAGACAGGATGAGCATGTGTGCGGGGCTGGAAGCGCGCGTGCCTTTTTGCGATCATAGATTGGTAGAATATGCTTATAATATGCCGTGGAAATACAAAGCCTACAACGGCAGAGAAAAGGGCATTTTGCGAGAAGCCGTAAAAGATATATTGCCTTACGATATAATCAAGCGCAAAAAAAGCCCGTATCCAAAGACATTTAGCCCGATTTATCTAAATTATGTAAAACAACAGGTTAAAGAAATCATCAATAACCCAAACAAAATCATTAACGAGCTGATTGATAAAGAATATGTCCAAAGCCTTTTAAAAACAGAAGGCGATTTTGACCGCACTTTTTACGGTCAGCTTATGCGCTTGCCTCAGCTTTTGGGCTATATAATTCAGATAGATTATTTCTTTGAGTCCAAAAAATTAGACATTGTATTATAGTTATTCGCGACCAGGGGAAGCGTTAGTTGCATTGCAATAACAATATTTTTTTGATATACTTCAAATATGATTTTTGTTCCCAAAACACCCAAATACATCGCGCCCAAAACGAGCATAGGCGTTGTGGGGTTGGGCTGCATTGGCGGGTCTGTTGCCAGCGCGTTTTCCAAAACGCAACAATATAATATTATCGGCGTGGATAAAGACAACGACACCTTGCGATACGCTTTTGAGAAAGATATTATTCAGCTTGGGCACAGTGAACTTGAAATTTTGAAAGGCTGCGAAGTCGTGTTTGTGTGCACGCCCATAGACACGGTAAGCCCAATAATCAACCAACTTTTTCGGATTTTGGGGACAAGCGCCATTATTACGGACGTCGCGAGCATAAAAGGCGCTATACTTGACAATCTGCCCGAGGGCGTAAGGTTTGTGGGCGGTCATCCTATGGCGGGCTCGGAGCAAGGCGGGATAAAAGCCGCCAAGGACCATATGTTTGAAAACGCGTATTATGTTATAACTCCTTGCCCAAACACCTCAAAAGAGGATTTGGACTACATAATTGAGCTTGTAAAACAAATGCAGGCGTTGCCCGTAATAGTGGACAAGAAAACTCACGATATAACGGTCGCCAAGATAAGCCATTTGCCGCATATGGTGGCATACGCTATGGTTAATACTTGCATTGACAACGACATTAGCAAAACTTTGGCGGCAGGGGGATTTAGAGATATCACAAGGATAGCCTCAAGCCCTAGCAAAATGTGGCTGGACATTGTCGCCTTAAATAAAGATAACATTTTGGCGCAATTGGATAATATGATAAAAAGTTTGTCCCAACTATCCCATAACCTAAAAAACGACCAATATGACAAACTAAAAGAGATGTTTGAGTCGGCGCGCCAAAAACGGGACTCAATAGAAAAAGACAAGGGCGGATTTTTTTCGCTTAGGATAGATGTAAAAGATGTTCCGGGCATTATAGCCAAAATAACTTTGCTTTTATATAAGAAAAAAATCAACATCAAAAATATCAATATCGAAAACTCGCGCGAGGGCGAGGGCGGCGCGCTTGTGGTTAGCTTTGAGAACTCGCGCGCGCTTGAAACAGCCAAAGAAATCTTTAAAAAGAAAAAATTTGATATAAAAACGGAGTAAAATCAAAATGCGCTATCTTACCGCGGGCGAATCGCACGGCAAAGCGTTGATAGGGATTATGGACGGATGTCCCGCTAATTTGGAAATCACAGAAGAATACATAAACTATCAATTGAAAAGAAGACAGCAAGGCTTTGGGCGGGGCGAGAGGATGAAAATTGAGTCCGATCAAGTCCAAATTTTGTCAGGCGTCAGAAACAAACTTACGCTGGGCTCGCCTATCGCTTTGATGATAGAAAACAAAGACTATAAAAATTGGCAAGACATTATGAGCGCGGGCGAATGCGACACTACCCAAAGAGTAGTAACCACCGCAAGACCCGCCCATGCCGATCTTGCGGGAGCTTTGAAATATAACCAAAAAGACGCGCGCAATATTTTGGAAAGGGCAAGCGCGCGGGAAACCGCTATAAGAGTGGCTTTGGGCGCTATTGCCCGCAAATTTTTGGAAGAGCTTGGAGTCAAAATTTATAGTCATACCGTAATGATAGGCGGAATATATTCGGATTATTTTCCCAAAGATATAAAAGAGTTGGAAAAAGCCGATTCCGACCCCGTAAGATGTCTAGACCCTGCCAAATCCCAATTAATGATACAAAAAATCCAACAAGCCAAACAAGAGGGCGACACTTTGGGCGGCGAAGTTCAAGTGATAGCCAGCAAAATGGCTTGGGGCTATGGCTCTCACGCGCAATATGACCAAAAACTAGACGCGCGAATAATGGCTGATATCGCGTCCGTGCAATCTGTCAAAAGCGTGAGCATCGGCTTGGGCGCGCGGTATGGACAGATAAGCGGGCTAGAGGCTCACGACCAAATCGGATTTAAAGACGATCAATTTTTCAGATACACCAATAACAGCGGCGGAATTGACGGGGGAATAAGCACGGGCGAAGACATAGTAATTAATGTTACGCTCAAGCCCATTCCCACAACTATGCGCGGGCTAAAGACCGTTGACCTTTTGACGCATAAGGAGTGTATCTCGCAAAAAGAAAGAAGCGATGTTTGCGCGGTGGCGGCGGCAGGCGTGGTGTGCGAAAATGTATTGGCGCTTACTCTTATGCAGGTTTTACTTGACACTTTGGGCGGCGACCATATGGACGAGGTTAAACAAAGGTGGTTACAAAAACAGGCGACTGTTTTTTAAAATAAAACACAAAAAAAAACATCTAGAAAATATAATGTCAACAAGGAGACAAAAAGATGAGCCAAACAACACAAATTGAAGAGCTCATACCCGTTAAAACAAAGTCGGGGCTTGGGTATGATATTATCATAGGGCAGGAATTAGATGATTTGATTGTAAGCGAGTTTGGGGGAAATGTTTTCGCAGTCGTGGACCAAAATGTGTATGACATTTATAACAAAAAACTCAATTTTGACCGTCTGGGCAATAGGCTTTATATTTTAAAAAGCGGCGAACAATCAAAACAATGGAAATACGCCCAAGCTATCGCGCAAAAAATGCTAAGTAGCGGCTGCGACCGTCAGACAAAAATGGTCGCGATTGGCGGCGGCGTTACGGGCGACTTGAGCGGCTTTGTTGCGTCCATTTTTATGAGAGGCGTCAAAATTATACATGTGCCTACCACGTTGCTATCTTGCGTGGATTCTAGCATAGGCGGCAAGACGGGCATCAATCTTGACGATTATAAAAACATTTTAGGCGCTTTTTATCAGCCGTCTAAGATACTCATTAGCGCCAATTTTATCAAGACATTGCCTTTGCGCGAGATAAAATGCGGCATTGGCGAAATTATCAAGACGGCTCTACTAAGCCAAAAAGTATTTGATTATGTTAGCGCCAATATATCCAAAATCTTGATTTTGGACTCGGGAGCGATTTTTGATATCATAAAACTATGCGTGGAATTTAAAGATTATATCACTTCCTCGGACGAGAGGGAAGCTTCGCTTAGAAAAATTTTGAACCTAGGGCATACGATAGGGCACGCTTTAGAGGCCGCCAGCAAATTCAAGCTCTCGCACGGCGAATATGTGCTTAGCGGGATTGAGCTAGAGTCCAAGATAGCCAGAAACCTAGGGATTATTGACGAGGAATACTACAAGACCATAATGCACTTATTAAGATTGGTTTCCACGCCCAAAATAAAAATCAAGAACATAGACAACCTTATCAAGATAATGAAAGCGGACAAAAAGAACTCCGAAGGAAAGATAGATTTTATCTTTGCCAAAAACCAAGGCGAAACCCAAGAATACTTATTGAAACCGGACAGGTTAAGGACTTTGTTGGAGGCTGTTATATGACAATCAAACCGCTCAAAAACATAAGCGGCGCTTTTGACTTGCCCGGGGATAAATCAATCACCCACAGGGCGATTATGCTCAACGCGATCGCCGAAGGCGAGGCAAAAGTTTATAACGCGCTTTTGGGCGAGGATTGTATGGCAACGATAGAATGTATGAGAAAACTAGGCGCTAAGATTTTTATCGAGTCCGATTATATTACGGTGGCGGGCGCCAAAAAAATCAAAAACTCGCAAGAGCTTTTTGTGGGCAACAGCGGCACCACTATTAGACTTCTTACGGGGCTTTTATGCGGGGCGGGCGTGAACGCCGAGTTGGATGGAGACGACTCTATAAAAAAGAGGCCTATGAGCCGAATTATCGAGCCTCTTAGTATGATGGGCGCCAAAATCACGGCGTTAGAAGGCGGATTTGCGCCCTTAAAGATAAAAAGCGCCAACCTAAAAGGCATAGAATACAAAATGCCTGTCGCGAGCGCGCAGGTCAAAAGCTGTCTTTTGCTTGCGGGACTTTTCGCGGATAGTCCTACGACTATTATAGAGCCCGTCAAAACCCGAAACCATACAGAGCTGATGCTCGCGGCGATGAGCGCGGACATAATCACGCGCAGGAATAAGGTTATTATATCCAAGTCCAAGCTAAAGTCCATAGACGTTTATGTGCCGGGCGATATATCCAGCGCGGCATATTTGATGGTTTTGGCGACCATTTTGCCCAATTCTTATATAGTATTAAAAAATGTGGGCGTCAACCCTACCCGCACGGGACTTTTGGATATTTTGAAAATTTGCGGCGCCAAAATCACTATGCTTAACCGCAGAACCACAAGCGAAGAGCCCGTTTCAGATATGCTTATTCAATCGACCGACGACATCAAACCTTTTGTAATCGGCGGCGACTTGATACCAAGACTGATTGACGAGATTCCTATCTTAGCGGTGCTTGCGTGCTTTGCCAACGGCCAAAGCATCATAAAAGACGCGCAAGAACTTAAAGTAAAAGAATCCAACCGCATAGACACCACTGTCAATATGCTCAAAAAAATGGGCGCGAGAATAGAAGCGACTGATGACGGGATGATTATCAACGGCTCGGGCGCGTTAATGGGCGGCGTGGAGATAGACGCAGGGCTCGACCATAGGCTCGCGATGAGCGCGGCTGTCGCGGGCGCCGTTTCGCTAGACGGCGTTAAAATAAAAAACGCTCAAATAGCCGATGTCAGCTACCCGGGCTTTTTCAAAATCTTTGAGCGGGGCGAACAATGAAAAAATACGCGTTAATAGGCGAAAATATAACATATTCTTTCTCGCATATCGTGCATCAAGAAATCGCCCGACTTGCCGATATTAAGTTACGATACGATATTTTATCCGTTGCGCCTAAAGCCTTTGTGGGCGCTGTCAATAGACTTAAGCAAGGCTATGACGGATTTAATATCACCAAGCCGTATAAATTGGACATATTGCCCTTTTTGAGCCAAAACCATTCCAAAACCCAAGCTGTCAATACTGTTAAGGTTTTGGGCGGCGAACTGATCGGCTATAACACCGACGGGTTAGGTTTTATGCGCTCATTGGAATATAATAATATCGATATAGACGGCGATTGTTTGATATTGGGCGCGGGCGGGGCGGCTAGGACTTTGGCGTATGAGCTTGATAAGGTTTGCAATGTTTTTATCTATAACCGCACTAAGCAAAAAGTTTTTGATATAATAAATGATTTGAAACTAAAAAACACCTGTTGGACTGACTTAAAGTCGCTAAAACCCAAAGTTATTATCAATTGCACAACTTTGGGACTTAACGACGAAATGTGTTTGCCCGACGAGGCAAACTTACAAAATACTCAAGTTTTTTACGACACGATATACAACCCGCCATTGACGCCGATGTTAAAATTGGCGCAAAAGTTGGGAAAAACTGCGGTTAACGGAATGGGGATGCTCTTTTTTCAGGCGCTGGAAGCGCAAAAAATTTGGAATAACATCAATCTTAATCAAGAACAAATCAGCGAGGCATTGGAAAATATATGCGACAAAGTAAAATAAAAATTTTGATAATTAACGGCGCCAATCTCAATATGCTGGGCAAGCGCGAGCCTCATATATACGGGACTCAAACTTTGGACGATATCAACGCCCAAATCCAAGCCGCCGCGCCCGAGGACGCAGAGTTGGAGTTTTTTCAATCCAATCACGAGGGAGAAATAATAGACAAAATACATAGCGCGGACGCCGACGCTTTGATTATCAACGCGGGCGCGCATACGCATTATAGTTACGCTATCTATGACGCTTTAAAATGCATCTCTATTCCCAAGTATGAAACGCATATGTCGGATATTTTCAAAAGGGAAGAATCGTTCAGGCACAAATCGGTTTTGACGCCCGCTGTTGATGAGATGTTTTTTGGCAAGGGCGTCATCAGTTATATCGAGGCGGTTTTTGCCGCTTATAATAAGGTAAAAAAGATAAAAAATGATTAATCTAGAAAAAATCATAGAATTTATGAATATAATAGCGCCGCCCGAGCAAAAAGAAGAGGGCGATAATATTGGCTTTTTGGTAGGGCGTATTAATAGTGAAATTACTAAGTGCGTCCTGTGCCTTGATGTAACATTGGAAGTCATTCAAGAAAGCATTGAATTGGGCGCGCAGTTGATTATAAGTCATCATCCTTTGATATACAAACCGATAAGTTCGATAACTGACCAGACATTGCAAGGCAAAAAAATATTGGATGTTATCAAACATAATATTAATATTTTTAGCGCGCATACCAACCTAGACGCGAGCGAACAAGGCATAAACGACTATATAGCGGGCTTGTTAGATTTGCAAAATGTCCAAAGGTTTGATACGCAAGACTCGGCGTGGCAAGGCGGCAGGATAGGCGAGATGAAAGAGCCGATAACTTTAATTAATTTGGCTAATAAGCTAATAACAATCCTTCAAGATAACAGCATAAGGCTGGCAGGCAAAAGGGACAAACAAGTCCAAAAAATAGCTTTTATCTCTGGCGGGGCAGGCAAGACCGAATATTTGCGCGCGGCTATTGATATGGGCGCGGATTGTTATATCTCGGCGGATTTTGCGCATCACACGGCTTTGGAAGCGTATGAAAAAGATTTTGGCTTAATACTGTGCAGTCATTATTGTATGGAACGAGTTATCCTAAAGCGATTGCGCCAATTTTTATCCGCCCAATTTAAAACCGTCCAATTTATCATATCGTCAAAGGAGAAAAACCCGATAGATACTATATGAAAAATATCGTTTTGATAGGCATGATGGGGACATTTAAGACCTCGGCGGGCAAGATTGTCGCCAAGGAACTAAAAAGAGACTTTATTGACACCGACAAAGTCTTAGCTAATCGCTTTGGTATGAGCATTAACCAATATTTTAAAAAGTTTGGCGAACAGTCTTTTAGAGGACAAGAACACCTTTTGTGTCAAGAACTTACCCAAAACAGCAATCTAATAATATCCACTGGCGGCGGAATAGTCAAAAACCCAAAAAATATTGAGCTGTTAAGACAAAACGGGATAATAATATGCCTTATGGCAAGCGCCGAGCAGATTTATTCTAGGATAAAAAATTTCAAGACCCGCCCTTTGCTTAACTGCCCCAACCCATTGGAGCGCATCCGACAAATACTTGCCGAAAGGGAATATTTATACATAAGCCTTGCTGATACCGTCATAAACAATAACCATATGTCAGCGTCCCAAACGGCGCTAAAAATAATAGAATATATTCAAGAAAATTCTTATAAATTATGATCTAACTCAATATTAGCGTATTTTTTGAGTTTGTTGATATATTTTTGTTCGCCGCAAAGCACGATATCGTCGCCCAACTCAAAAACAGTGCCGCCCTCGGGCGTAATAATCACATCGTCGCCGCGCTTGATTAATAATACCGTAACATTTTGACGTTTTCTAAGGTCTAATTCTATTAATGATTTTTTTGCCCAAGTTTCTGGCGTTTTGATTTCAATAATACTAAAATTAGGCGTTAATTTGGCTAACTCTAGGATATTGGGGCTGGTCAGCATATCGGCCACCTTTTCGCCCACATATTCTTCGGGAAAGATTACCGCGTCCGCGCCCATTTTTTGCAAAACCGTTTTGTGAAGATTGTTATTTGCCTTAGACATAACGTATCGGGCGTTGAGCTGTTTACATAGAAGCGTCACAATAACGCTTGCTTCTATATTGCCTACACAAACAATGCAAGCGTCAAAATCCGATACATTAATTTGTCTTAACACGCTTTCGTCGGTGGCGTCAGCGCAAATCGCGTGAGTGCAAAACTCGCTCGCGCTGTTTATCAAGTCTTCGTTTTGGTCAATCGCCAAAACATCAAGTCCTTTATTGTAGAGGTTTTTACAAAGAGTCAGCCCAAACCCGCCAAGCCCTATAACCAAAAATTGAGTCATTTTGTTTTTCATATTTGTTTACCTTTTATCCTATCATTATCATCGCTTCGGGGTAACGCAATTGGTCTTCCTTTTTTATATTTTTCAAAAACAATAGCCCAATAGTAAGCGGTCCACCCCTTCCAAAAAACATCGCTAGCATTATGATAATTTTTCCAATCGCGCTCAAATATGGCGTGACGCCAAAAGAAAAACCAACCGTTGTCAAAGCCGAAAGCGCCTCAAACAACAAACTCTCCAAAGAAAATGCGCCTTGATTTAGGCTGGCGCGTTCGGTAACCAAAAGCGCCAAAGTCGCCAATATAACCAAAAAACAAAAAATACTTGCGATAGCCACAGCTTTTAGGATAATGCGCGCGCTGATAGCGTGTTTATTTAAAACTATGCGTTCTTTGTTTTTAAGACCCGAGATTATCGCGAGTAGCAAAATTACCGCGGTTGTGGTTTTTATGCCGCCGCCCGTAGATGCGGGCGAAGCTCCCACAAACATCAAAAGCATAGTCAAAAACTTGGAAAAAGGGGTCAAATGCTTGATATTGACATTATAAAACCCTGCCGAGCGCGGCGTTGCCGCCATAAAGAAAGAATTTAAAATTTTTTGACCTATGTTCATATTGCCCAAGGTATGAGAATTATTCCATTCGGCTATTAAATAGCCGATTGAGCCCAGCGATATCAAAGCGATAGTTGAAATGATTACGATTTTGGTATGCGTCATTAGCCTGTTGATTTTACGCTTTGAAGTAATATCCATAATTACCCAAAAACCAATTCCGCCCAAAATTATCAAAAAGCTGACAGACAGCAATACCGAAACATTATTGGCAAATCCCATAAGACTGCCCAATTCGGACTGATAACTTAGAACATCAAAACCAGCGTTGCAAAAAGCGGAAACCGATATAAACAACGCCTTAAAGATTCCTATCGCCCCAAAAGCTTTAATAAAAGCGGGCGTCAAGGCGCAAGTTCCTAAGGCTTCTAATATGATAGTGGCGACAATCATATACCGCAAATATGAGGCGATTTTGTATGAAGGCATATCGCCCACAGTTTGCTGGATAGCGAGCTTATTGGATAATGTCAATTTTTTTCGTATCGCCAAGAATATAGCCGCTGAAAAGCCCATTATACCAAGTCCGCCGATTTGTATTAAAATTAATAAAACGACCTGACCAAAAATAGTAAAAGAAAGCGTAGTATTGACAACGGTAAGACCTGTGATACAGACCGCGCTAGTCGCTGTAAAAAACGCGTCCAAAAAGTTAAGCCAATGACCGCTAGCGTTGGATACAGGCAGAGCTATAAGCAAAGTCCCAATAATTATAGCGCCCAGATAACCCAAAACAATCGCTATTATGGGCGAAAGTCTTTTTTTATAGGGCGTTGTATTATCTATGGTTTTCATTATTACTTATTGTATAACCTTAACAAACAAGAACAAAAACACGCGATTCCTTCTTGCCTGCCTATCGCCCCGCATCCTTCGTTGGTGGTGGCGGTTATTCCTATTTGCTGGGTTGTTATGCCCAAGGTTTTGGCGAGTAAGGCTTTCATCTGCGGGATATAAGGATTTAATTTAGGTTTTTCAGCCAAAACAGTTATGGACACATTGTTAATATCTGCGTTTTTATTTTTTAATATTTGGATAACTTCCTCAAGCAGCTTAACGCTATATATGTCTTTAAATTCGGGGTCGTTGTTGGGGAAAAGTTGTCCGATATCGGGCTCGCCCAACGCCGACAAAATACTATCCATCAAAGCGTGAATTACCGCATCGGCGTCAGAATGTCCAACAAGGCCTAATTCATAAGGAATATCCACTCCGCCCAATACAAGCTTGCGCCCTTGCGACAGTCTATGAAAATCATACCCAATACCCGAACGATATTGGCAAGCTTGATTTTGTGACAGCCTTAACAAATCTTGGCTTGCGGTTATTTTGTAATTGTTTTCTTCGCCCAAAACATAATGGCAGCCGCCCCACATTTTAGCGTAAACTTGGCTATCGTCTGTAAAGGCGGCGTCCGTATTATTATATGCTTGTAATATTTTTTGAGTTTTGAACGCTTGCGGAGTCTGAAGCGCCATAAGACTTTGGCGGTCTAAAACATAAAAGCTATCATCTGTCTTTTTAATAACGGTGTCTTTTATATTAATATACGGGATAGCGCTATCGTGTTTTTTGCAAGCCTCAATTAGTCTTTTTATCAAATCTTTGGAAACATTGGGTCTTGCCCCGTCGTGAATCAGTACATATTCATAATTTTGGGCTAGCTTTAGTCCCGCGTTTACGGACAAAGTCCGCGTATCGCCGCCTATTGCAATTGTGACATCGGGATAAGCCGAAGTTATTTTTTTCACCTGGTCTAGATCTTGCTTTGCGGCAACCACAATCTTAGGGCAGTCAAACTTGTCCAAACAATGCTCTAGAAGGGTCTTTCCTTTATGACGATAAAATGTTTTATTATATCCGAGTTTTGCCCGTTCGCCCTTGCCAGCGCAAACTATAATCGCGGCGTAGTTACTCATTGATAACCTCATAAGCTTGGGCAGGATTGGTTTTTAATAATCTTTCGTCCGCCTCAAGCACCTTAAAAACAAAACGCTGGTCGCCATAGCCTATCGCCACGATATCGTTGGGTTTTAATATTTGGGCGGATTTGGCTTGTCTCCCATTGACGCTTACCCTGCCGCTTTTGCAAACTTCTTGGGCGACCGTTCGGCGCTTTATAACTCTGGTTAACTTCAAAAACTTATCCAATCGCATTTTTATTACATTCTTTATGATTTTAATAACATAATTTTAGCACAACGGACTTTGGTTGTCTATGCATATTTTATCTGAGCTTGAAAACAAAAATAAGATATATTTTTTGGATTTTTAACAATACTATAAATATGAAAAAGTCAAAGATTTTTTTGATAACAATATTTATATTATGTTGCGCTTTTTTATTCTTCGCGTGCAATGGCGTAAAGCAAAGCCCCGCACCCGAAAAAAATATTTCCGATATTATTGATAATACCCCGTTTATTCAAGACGATAATTTGGCGCAAGAAGAAACAGATCAAAGCCAATTAACAGAAGAAGAAAATCCCCATACCAAAGAAGACTACCAAAAACCCACTGAGCCTATTGTCTTGGCGCCTTATAGCAATCCAAGCCCCAAACTCTATCACACGGACAAAAAATGGACGGCAACTATCCCCAAAGGGCAGATACTAAACGCCCTTGAAAAAATGAAAATAAAAGTCGCGTCCATAAGCCCTATAATCGTGGATACTAAAGATAATCAAGGCTGTTGCGCTATTATTTCCATAGGCGGCAAATTAATTAACGCTTACGAATTTTGCCAAAAGCTTAATCTGCCGTCCTCGTATATTACGGATATAGAAATAGACAGCGAAAACATCGTGTTTGAGGGGCAAGGAAGTTTTGATCCCGATAGGTATCAAGGCATAACAAGGTAAAGCGCGTTATGAACAAAGTTGTCAAAAAAATAATCATATGGTCAATAATAATAATCTCAATTCTGCTTATTATTGCGATAATCGTTCTTATGATAGGCGGGATGTTTATTCACGCGGATTATCTTGATTCCTGGGACAAAAGATATTACAAAATTTACAAAGAGCCGCGGCTTCAGATTTTGTCGATAAGCATTTTGGCGCCTTCGGCGCACAATTTGCAGCATTGGCAATTCAAATTAGACGACCAAGACGATAAAAAATTTTATGTATTCGCCAACCCTGATCGAATAGCGCATATAGACCCCACCCAAAGAGAGATGATGATTTCAATAGGCGCTTTATTGGAATATATGTCAATAGCGGCAAAGAAGTTAGGATTTGGAACAGAGCTTCAGCTATTTCCCAAAGGACCTATTGACGAAGAAAACATCAAAACTTCAATTTCCGAGATTCCTATCGCCCAAATAACTCTTAACAATACGCCCGATTTGGAGAAGATTGAATTATACGACAATTTGTTTATACAAGACACCAACCGCTATGTTTATATTAAGACGCCGCTATCTCAAGCTGAAATGAATTATTTTTTGGACTTAAACGAATTTGAGTCTTTGGATATAAAATTTTTTTCCGAGCCCGCGCAGACCCAAAACATCAAAGAATTAGGGCTAAAAGGATTGGAAGTAATCGATAAGACGCCGCGCCTTGCCAAAGAGTTAAAATCTTTGACCCGACTTAATGAGCGGCAAAAAAACAAAAAGCCCTACGGGTTTTCTTTGGAAACCGATGGCGTCAAGAACCCCTTAGTAAAATATTTTATGCAAGGTATTATTACAACCATGCCGTTTTTGAGCTCGGGCAAAATGCGCTCAAACCATACCCAAAAAATGTATGAAAAATTATATACGCATACCCCTACCTTTATGAGCATAGTATGCCCTACGGAAAAACTAAACGACAGAGTAGTTCAAGTTAATTGCGGAAGGCTGTATGCGCGGCTTATTTTGACGGGACATATTTTGAATATAGGCTTTCATCCGATGAGTTCGGTTATAGCCGATTATCCCGAAGCCCATATGGTCAAAGGCGAGTTTATGACCAAATTCTTAAGCTCAGACGAATATCCGCTGATGCTGACTCGGATAGGAATGATTACCAAACCTTTTCCAAAAAGCATGCGCGCATACGCTTTGGACCATATAAAGTAATAAAAACCGCTATAATTAATTCATTTAATCTTTTAAAATATCAATAGAAAACAGACGTATTTTTTCTTCGCCATAAGTTTCCAATCCCAAAAACTCTATTCCGCTTATTTTCTTGTCAGTCAAAATCTTGCGCAATCTTTGAAAGTTATTTTCTTCCTCAAAAAAATCAATCCGTCGTGAAATTATTGTCAATAATAATTCTTAATTGTTATTTTATAATATTAAACCTAAAGCAAAAGCAGAAAAACAAATCAAAAAAATATCAAAACGAGCTTTTATATCTTTATTAAAAAAACCTATTATACCGCGTTCGCTTTAGCAAAAAAGCTAAAAATCCCAAATAAAAAAGGCAAAGCAAAATTAACAATTTATTCCTTGCCTTTAAAAAACCAAATAAAATATTATTCAATTTTTTAATTACGCTTATTAATTATTCTTGTTCTTACGGTTGCTCTTCTTGCTGCGCTTGTTGTCTTTCGGCGCGAGCCTTTTCGTAATCTTCTAAAATCCTTTGCTTAATGAACTCTCTGGTTTCGGTATTTAAAGGATGAACTATATCCTTAAATTCGCCCTCAGGAGTCTTTCTGCTAGGCATAGCGATAAAAAACCCATCATTTCCTTCGATGACCTTAATATCATGCACTACAAAACACTCGTCTAGCGTAATAGAAGCGATAGCTCTGATTTTACTTTCTTCTTTTGTCTTTAGTCTGATTCTAACTTCGGTAATATTCACCCCTTAGTCACCATCCTTGCAATTAATACTTTGGGAATATTATGTATTCCATATCACTATAATACTACTTTTTTTATAATAATTCAATACCTTTTAGAAAATTTTTTGCCCAAAAGACCATTATCAGAACTAAAAACATCTCCAAATCATATATATCTATATAAAATCATACTAATTTATCATGAATATTTATTTTATTGGAATAGGCGGAATAAGCATGTCGGCGCTTGCCATTATCTGCCATAAAAGCGGACATAAGGTAAGCGGGTCTGATATTTCGCCCGTCAAAACTTTGCAAAAGCTAAATTCTATGGGCATAAAGACAGCCATCGGGCATAATAAAAAAGATTTTTCGAATATTGATTTGGTCGTTTTTAACGCCGCCATTTCTTCGGACAATCCCGAATTGGTCGCCGCCAAAGAGCAAAATGTTCCGTGCGTCAAAAGAGCGCAGTTGCTTGGCAGCGTTATGGCCGAGTATCCTTTTGGAATAGCGGTAAGCGGTATGCACGGCAAGACCACGGCAACTGCTATGATAGCCCAGATTTTGTATCAATACGATCCTACTATACATCTAGGCGGCGAGTTTGAGTTAATAGGGGGCAATTTTCGCATAGGCAAAAGCGTTTATTTTGTGACCGAGGCTTGCGAATATAAGCGTAATTTTTTATATCTAAAACCTTATATCAGTATAATACTTAATATCGACGAAGACCATATGGATTATTTTAAGGATTTGGAAGATATTCAAGACGCCTTCAGCGAATTCGCGGCTAACACAAAAAGAAACGGCGTAGTGGTGGTCAACGGCGAAGACTCGCGCGCGGTCGCCAGCGCGGCTTTGACAATGCGAAGATACCTAACTTACGGAATAGGCGAAGGCTTTGATTACAGCGCCCAAAACCTAAAAACAGACCCAAATGGCTGCTATTCTTTTGATTTTTTTAAGCGCGACCGCAAACTTTGCCGCATTAACTTAAAAGTTGCGGGCAAATATAATGTTTATAACGCGTTGGCGGCGGCTGTCGCCGCTAATA
>DUVY01000036.1 GCA_012840805.1 Clostridiales bacterium
GCGGGGTGCAAGTCCCCACCGGCGGTTAAAGTCCGCTACAACAGTCTAATATAGATTGTTCTGAACAGGTGAAATTCCTGTACCGACGGTAATAGTCCGGATGGGAGAAAGACCATTAAATATTAAGAGTAATGGACGCCCTATTTTATCAAAAATAGGGTTTTTTTAATCCCCGTTTAGACCAGAAAGGAGAAAAATGTCCAAAAACAAATTCTTCAACACTTATAACTTAGTGTTTATCGCGATTATGACCGCGTTGAGTTTGGTCTTGTCGGAGTTTCCCAAAATTCCTATTTTCTTTTTGAAAGTGGATTTTTCGGACGTGCCCATTATTTTCTCGGCTGTTCATATACATCCGTTGGCGGGCGTATTTATCGCGTTGGTCAAAAATTTGGTAGGCTTAGCTTCCACTTCCACTATGTTTGTGGGCGAGCTTTCCAACTTTATCTTGTCTTGCGCGTATTGCTTGGTCGCGTCGCTATTGTTTTATTACTCAAAGCGAACCAAGCTCAAGATTGCAATCTCAAGCGTAATAGCCGCTTTGGCGGCGACAATAGTCGCGCTGGCGACCAATTACTTTATAATGATACCTCTTTACATAAAGCTATACGGCTTGAGCGTATTGCAAGGCTATTCTAAAGCGGGATTTATCTTTTCTATTATATTGCCATTCAATTTGATTAAATTCGGGTTAGAAACAGCGGTATTTTTGGGTTTGTATTTTGGGTTGTATAAAGTCTTGCACAAACTAAAGCCCGAATGCCGAAAACAAAACGCGAAAGACCAAACCCATATTGATATTGATATTGACATTAATATAAAAGAGGTTTAAATAAGAAAAGCTGTTATAAAAAGGTCTTAATTAATTAAGACCTTTTTTAATTTTTATATCTCCAAATCATCAATGCCCTCAAACTGCATATTATAGTATTTGGCGT
Organism: Clostridiales bacterium; assembly: GCA_012840805.1. Lineage (GTDB taxonomy): Bacteria > Bacillota > Clostridia > Christensenellales > DUVY01 > DUVY01. The sequence continues at coordinate 939 of DUVY01000036.1, forward strand.
ATAAGCCTTTTTGCCGCATTAGTTCTTGATGCGCGCCTTGTTCTTTTATGCGCCCATTGGCTATGACATAGATATAATCGGCGTTGCGTATAGTTGATAGCCGATGCGCGATTACAATAGTCGTGCGGTCTTGGGATAGCTTTTCCAAAGCCTCTTGTATATGCTTTTCGCTTTCGTTATCAAGCGCGCTGGTCGCCTCGTCCAAAATCAAAATCTTTGGATTTTTCAAAAACACTCTAGCTATAGATATTCTTTGTTTTTGCCCGCCTGAGAGTCTAGCGCCGCGCTCGCCCACATGGGTGTCGTATCCTTCGGGCAACGACATTATAAAATCATGTATATTCGCTTTTTTGGCGGCTTCAACAATCTGCTCGTCGGCAGCTTTAGGGTCGCCGTAAGCTATATTGTCTTTGATTGTGCCGTTAAAGATATAAACATCTTGCTGGACTATGCCAATATTATGTCTTAATGATTTTAAGGTAAAGTCTTTTATGTCGATATCGTCTATCGCGATTTTTCCGCTGTCTATATCATAAAACCTAGGCAAAAGCGAGCAAATAGTGGTCTTGCCGCCGCCCGAGGGTCCGACAAAAGCCACGGTTTTGCCCTGAGGTATCTCAAAAGAAATATCTCTCAAAACAGGCTCGTCTTGGGTATATGAAAAATTGACATTTTGATAAGTTATTTTTCCGTTTTGGACTATAATGTCTTTTGCTGTTTTTGTGTCCGTTATTTCGGGAATGGTTTCAATTAACTCAAGATAGCGTCTAAACCCCGAAAAGCCTCGTTGGAATAACTCGGTAAAATTAATCAGCATATCAATAGGGCTTATAAAAATACCTATGTATAAAAAATAAATGGCAAGGTCGGTCGCTTTTACTGAGCCCGTATATACAAAAAACCCGCCGCTTACAAGAGCAGCTATATAAAGCATACCCTGCAAAAAAGAATTGACAGCGTGAAAGTTGCCCATTGTCTTGTAAGAATCTGATTTGGTTCTAAAAAACTCGTCGTTACGCCTGTCAAATTTATGGTTTTCAAGCTCCTCATTGGCAAAAGACTTGATTACCTTGATTCCAAGCAGGCTGTCTTGAACTTGCGAGTTAACGCTCGCGATTTTTTTGCGGTTTTGTGAAAACACTTGCCGCATCTTTTTGTTCTTAATCAAGCTAAATATCGCCATAACTATTGTAATGGCGAGCAAAATCAAAGTTATAGGCACATTAATAAACATTAACAGCAAAAACGAGCCTATGATTTTCAAACTCGCGAGCAAAAGATTTTCAGGTCCGTGATGGGCAAGTTCCGCGATATCAAACAAATCGTTAATAAGCCTAGAAATCATTTCGCCCGTATTGTTTTTGTCGTAATAAGAAAAAGAAAGCCGCTGAAAATGATAAAATAAGTTTTGGCGCATATCGCTTTCTATGCGCGCGCCCATTATATGTCCCCACGAAGTGACAAAGTATTGCGCGCCGTATCTGATAATATAAAGAACAAGCATCAAAGCCCCAAGCGTTAATAAAGTTCTTACTATATTGGAAATATCGCCAGCCATCAAAATATTGTTTAAAAATCTTAGCAATTGCGGTAGCGCAAGGTCAACTGCCGCGATAACTACAGCGCAAAACATATCAAAGAAAAAAAGTTTTTTATAGGGCTTGTAATAACCGATAAATTTTTTAATCATTTTTTGATAATCCGATGTTAATTGTTTTGTTATTATATCATATAATTATATCTTTTATCAAAGAGTAAATTTAGTATTAAATGAAACCTAAACAAGAAATTAACGCTTCTTTAGATAAAAAAATTTTAATTTAAACTTTATAATAATTATCGCCTTTCAATAAAAGGATTATGTTTTATTTTCGCGCTTGTATGATAATAGCATGTGTGATAATATATAAGACAACGAAACAAAAGAGGTGTTTTTAAAGTTGCGAGATATTAAAGGCGTTTTACTTGACATGGACGGCGTTTTGGTTGATAGCGAAGATATGGGCAAAAGAGCCTTTTTGGCGGCTATCAAAGATTACGGCGTTATAGCGAAGATGGAAGATTTTCATGATTTTATTGGCGGCGGCGCCGAACCTGTTATAAGAGGCGTTATGGAAAAAAACGGCGGGGTATTTGTTCCCGAAGTGATCACGCGCGCGTATGATATATATGAAGAATACGCCCAAAAAGAGCTTCAAGCCTTCGCGGCGACTAATAAGGTTATCAAAACCCTATACGAAAAAGGATACAAACTAGGGGTATGTTCCTCGGGCAACAGGAGACGGGTGAATATTAATATAAAATATGGTAAGATTGACACCCAATTTTTTAGCGCAATAATCTCAGGCGAAGATGTAGCAAGAAAAAAGCCCTATCCCGATATTTATCTAAAGGGCGCTAAGTCTTTAGGGCTTGACCCAAGCGCTTGCGTAGCGGTAGAGGACGCCATTAACGGCATCAAAGCGGCGCATGCCGCGGGTATGAAAAGCATAGCGGTAACAACTAGTTTTTCAGAGCGCGAGCTAAAAGAACACAATCCCGAATATATTATTAATGATATAGCCGAGGTTTTGAATATACTATAATTTTTTGATATACTATAATA
>DUVY01000170.1 GCA_012840805.1 Clostridiales bacterium
CAAATTCAGTCAAATTTGCCTCAAAAACGCCGAAAAGCCCTTGAAATAAGGGCTTTTCATTGTATTAAAATTAGTGTTATGATTTGGCAAAGATGTTCGTCTATGATACAATTGCACCCATTTTTGAAATGGGTGCAATTTTTGAGATGGGTGCAAAATTCATAATACCACACAATACCTTCAATATGGCTTGAACCACTTGGATTGTATTTATATTTATTCAAGTAGATTTTTCAAGCGGCAGATTTTCCCTAAAATTTCACGGTATTCTACCTCTAAACGCTCTGGATTATCCTTTTTGGAGGGCATAGAAATTTTGCTAATAACCTCCGTCAAACGCGTTTCTAATAGTAAAATTTCTTCCTTGATCTGATCTTTTACCCTGTTTCTAACTTCAGTCCTGCCAGCCATATATTCTTCATAGCCACCCTTAAAAATTTTAAGCTTGTGGTCTTCGATAATCATAATCTGGTTAGCTACTGAATTTATAAAGCGTCGATCATGAGAAACAAAGAGCAGGGAGTGTTCATAATCCCGCAGAACCTCTTCCACCACTTCCAGAGAGTTTAGATCCAGATAGTTTGTAGGTTCGTCAAGAATCAATAGATTAAAGTCACTACATATTATTTTTGCAAATGAAGCCTTCACTCGCTCCCCTCCGCTTAAAATCCCAACCTTTTTATATACGCTATCTCCTTTGAAAAGAAGGCGGGCCAATAGTATTCTCACAAAACTCTCATTATAAACGCTTTCTGCCATCACATTGTCGAGGATACTCTTGTTTTCGTCTAATATACTTAACTCTTGACTGAAATAACCAATCCTTATGTTAGGAGCAATCTTTATTGAGGGCTCTTGTTTCAAGATCATTTTTAACAAAGTGGTTTTTCCACAACCATTAGGACCTATCAAACCCACCTTGGCTCCATTTTCGATATGAAACTGAGCATTTTTAAAGATAATTTTTTCCCCAAAGCTCTTGTTGAGTTCTTTTCCTTCAATGATTACTTTACTATATATTTTCTGAACATCCCTAATGTCTAACTTAATTTTTTCAATTTTTTGGGGTTCCTCCTTAATTTCCAGATGCTGAATTCTTGCCTCCACATTCTTAATGGCACGATCTAAATTGGCTTTTGCTGTTTGATTGCCCATCTTATGGAGCCTCGCCTCAGAGTTACCCATCCTTCGGGGAGTTTTTCGCATTGATTTTACTTTTTCCCGAGTAGATATTATGACCTTTTCCAGTCTCTTCTTTTCCTTAACATATTGCTCATATTCAAATTGAGCTAGCTCCCGCTCCTTCGTCTTTTGCTTAATATATTCACTATAGTTGCCGGAATAGATTTTGATTTTCCCTTCATCTACTTCAATAATTTTGGCACACAGACTATCCAGCAAATCTCGATCATGAGAGATCAGGACTAATGCCCCGGAAAATTCGGCTAATGATTTTTCGACCAATTGAATCCCTTCTATATCCATATTACTAGTGGGTTCATCAGCGAAAATAAGGGCATTATTTTGACTTAAGCTGGCCGCCAGCTTAAAGCGGTTTTTTTCTCCCCCGCTCATACTCTCCCGATAGGTTTGAGGAATTTTAAATTTTGAAGCCATCTCTTGCTGAATTGTTTTTTCCTCAGGGATCTCAAGTTGGGAGATGCAGGAGCACTTCCCATAAAGTTTTACCCATCCTTCATCAGGTTCTATTCTTTGACTTAAAAGATTTAATAGAGTTGTTTTGCCTGCTCCATTTACTCCCACAATACCAATGCGGTCTTGAGCATATATGCAAAGACTTTCAATATCTAAAATAAGGCGATCACCATATGATTTTTTTAAATTTCTACATTCTACTAACAAAATAAAAATCCCCTCCTAAATTTACCGGAGAGGACAGTATCCCTGCAGACATAACTATACCAAAAAACATATCTTCTATTGCCCATAGCCTTAGACTTATAAGCATAGTGCTCTCTCATGCAAAAGAATCTACTGAAAAGTATAGTTATCAAAAGCTATCTACAGAAGTCAATACTATCCACTCACAGGTAAAAATGCATAATTACTAAGCCGTTTTCAAACGATTTGCTCAAAACTACATTTTCCTATATAAGCGAGTGAGTTAATTGATCATTTTCTGCAGATACCTTTCCTTTCTTAAATTTTTCTAAGGTTAGTATATAACCTACTGACTACAATTATAAATGATAATCAACTTTTATGTCAAGATCCTTTGCAATAAACCTCTTACTCAGCATGTTCAAAATACAATGATGACACTTTACCAAACACTGTTGTCACTGTTCTTGCTGTTTTTATAGCAGTAGACTTTTCTGTTTCTAATCTGTACCCCTTATCCCCGCCAAAAAAATTACTGTCAGCTTACCGTCAGGCGTAACTTCTATATGATCAAGAATCCTTAGAGATAATTCATAGTCAAACTCATTCAGTTTCTGTCCCATTTTCATTAAATCCATTAATTCCTGCGCCCTGTATCTTGTAAGCAAATCTTCACCTTCCAATGCATGTTCAAGGACGGGCCAGTAATCTTCACAGTTGCTGATTATTTCATTGAAAAACTGGTTATATTTTCTTTCTCGAAATATACATCTACTCCGGCTTCTCTCAATTTTCGGAGGGTTTTTAACAGGAAAACGATATTTCTTGAAAAACGAGATATTGATTTTGTAATAATCAAATCTACTTCTCCGTTATATGCCTTCTCCAGCATTTCATTAAGGCCGGGACGGTTTTCATTTATGCCTGATAC
>DUVY01000181.1 GCA_012840805.1 Clostridiales bacterium
AGAAATAATCAATTCTCCAACCAATATTTTTCTCTCTTGATTTAAACATATATGACCACCAGGTATAGGCATTTTCTTTATCAGGATAAAAATATCTATAAGTATCAATAAACCCTGCATCTAGTAAGGTGGTAAACTTATCCCTTTCTTGTTGGGTAAAACCTGCATTATTTCTATTGGACTCAGGATTCTTAAGGTCGATTTCCTTATGGGCAACATTCATATCTCCGCACACAATAACAGGTTTATGAGCATCCAGCTGCTTCAAATAGTTTCTGAAATCATCTTCCCAAATCATCCTGTAATCAAGTCTTTCTAGCCCTCTTTGAGAATTAGGAGTGTACACAGTTACAAGATAATAATCTTCAAACTCAAGTGTAATAACGCGACCTTCATTGTCATGCTGCTCTATACCAATGCCATATGTAACGTTTACAGGCCTAATTTTGGTGAATACAGCTGTGCCGGAATAGCCCTTTTTAGCTGCGTAATTCCAATACATATAATATCCCTCAAGATCTAATTGTAATTGCCCTTCCTGAAGCTTGATTTCCTGAAGGCAAAATATATCAGCATTTACTTCATTAAAAAAATCAAGAAAACCTTTCTTAATAACTGCCCTAAGACCATTTACATTCCACGAAATCAATTTTGTCATATCTTTCTCCTTTAAATTTCTTTCATAGTTAACAAAGTCGTTTATGCGTAAAAATTATCATTACATATTTTATCACATATTGATTGTAGAGTATAATCGTTTTACTGTATTGCCGTAATTTTCTTTTGATTATTAAATGCACCCTGATACTACTAAGCCAATTTGAAAAAAGATGTCTTCAGTTGTCATTCGGCCTCCCGTAACCGTTCTACAATACTTTGCTTTTTAATCATTTTGTAAGCAAGATGAGGTATAATCAACGATAGCAAAATTAATGCGGGATAAGTACACAACAGTGGAACAATCACAAACCTATAACTGAAGAACCACATATTACTGACTATTCCTCCAATAACCTGCACGGAGAATAGGGATCCTAATGAAAGTGAGAGAATTATAGTTGCAGCTGCATAATATAATCCCTCATAGCAAAGTAATTTATTAAGTTGTTTTCCTGTCATTCCTATGCTTTGAAGCATGGCGAATTCCTGCTGCCTGATTATGATGCTTGTGATAACAGAGTTAATAAAGTTCAGTATGCCGATTAATCCAATGATAAAACAAAGAATACCTCCAACAAATATCAGCATATTCTGCATATTCTTAAATTCACTAACATATACTTGCTTGGATTCGTAGTTCATAATAGGTTCTACCTTTTCCGTATAGTTTTTAACAAAAGCCTCCATCTCCTGTTCCCAATTATCTTCTACATTAAAAGCATAAGTCATAATCACAGGTTTGTTAACTATATTTAGATATTCATTGGAAGGAAGGTACATAACCATATCATGGGCACGCCTTACGGAATTGATATGATTACGAATTCGTGCTTTTGCCATTACTTTGTACTCATAGTTTCTACCGTCTACTGTCAGGTACACTGTCTCTCCTATTTCATAAAAATCTGCTTCTTCATATATTCTGCCATTATGATCAGCATGAAGACCAACGATAATATACCTGCCAGTTTTAGTCTTTTCCTGATCAAGCTTACCTTCTATAATATCCAGGCGTGATAGAGGCAAGTCTCCCAAACCGTAAAGATCTAGACGTGCATTACCATTATCCAATGTATAGTTTGGATAACCGAATATGTTAATATCAGGATAGTTATCGCATTTTACGCTGCATTGTCCGGCATTAATATTGTAATATAGTCTTCCACCATCTTTAAAGCCTTCCTGTGCTTCCACAGCTTTAATGAATGTCTCACTTAATCCATCTTCTTCAGAAACGAAATAACCCCTGAAGTAGTTGGCATGTCCAATAAGAAAGTCAGTATCTACAAACCTTTCAAGATATTTATCCATATCAAAACCGTTTGTTAGTGTGAACACTGAATTTAGCAGAATTAAACTTAACGACATAGACATTACTACTATAAAAGTTCGCTTTTTGCTGCGTCCCAGATTGGATAGTGCCATTTTATGGAGTTTATTCCCATTGGCAGATTTCTTAACTTTATTGTTTACCTTTCCTATCATCCCGGAGTATCGTACTGTTTCTACGGGACTGACTTTTGCAGCTATCTTTCCAGGCTTTTGCAGACTGATAAATACTGTTGCAAGTGTAAACAACGCTGCTCCAATAAAGATAACAGGGTTCAACGATACCTTGCTGCCAGATCTGATATTGGTAACTGATATAATAACAGGCAATATTGATTTGCCAATGAAAAAACCAAGTATTAATCCAATCGGAATCCCAAAAGTAGAAAGCATAAGTGCTTGTTTATGTAAAATCTGTTTAATTTGTCTGGAAGTTGTGCCGATAGTTTTTAAAAGACCATAATAGCGAATATCTCTGATAACTGAAATCTGAAAAATATTATATATGATTAAATACCCTGTAAATATTATAAGCACACTGGCTGCAAGCATAGCAAGAATG
>DUVY01000165.1 GCA_012840805.1 Clostridiales bacterium
CTTTACTCCATTTTTTATTAAAATCATTTAACCATTTACCATTTATACGCTTTGCGGCATAATTATTACCTTCAACGTATATTTTAGTGCTTCGTTTAGCAATTTGTTTTTTAGCTTCTTTTTCGTCCTTTTTTTTACCAGCCTCAGTCAGCGTTCCATCTGGATTTCGGTAACGACTGCGTCCAGCAGGAGTTAAGGACCCATCTTTATTCTGATACCTTCTTACGCCCCATTTCATTCCCAACACGCCGTAGTGTTTCAAATAATCACTCATAATATAAACCTCCATTTTTAACATTAATAATTCTTTGATTACTACTTCCATACATTTTCCCCGTGACTAATTTATCCTGTTCAAATTTTCCATCGACGATATAATCCGCCATCCGAGCAAGTTGGGTGTCTTTGATTTCGTCATATTCAAACCCGGTGTAAATCCAAATATCAAGATGTTCAGGCAGAAGGTTCAAGAGGGAGACACATTCCTCTTGTTGATAGAATGGATCTCCCCCTGATAAAGTGACTCCGTCGATATACTTATGTTTTATGATGTCTTCAGCAAGCTCTTCCGGAGTGATTTCTTCACCTCCGTTAAAATCCCAGGTTTCCGGGTTTTTGACAACCAATACAATGATGCGCACACCCTTGGCAAAATATCACATAACGGACACCATAACCATTAACTAATGAACAGGATAAAGTTCCTGCTATTCGCATGACTGACACCTCCTTACATAATCCAATTATCCTTAGCGAAGAACAGAGGAATACCTATCATCAAAGCAAATATAAAAAAGGTACCGTCCCTCTCAATAAGAATAGATACTAAGCCTATTAATATAAGTACAAGCGCGTATAACTTATTTTTCAGTAGTTCCTTCTTCCACATTTTTATCCTCCTTTAAATATCATCTGTTTTTCTGTTAATGCTAAGTTCGGAATCAAATCCGTCCGGATAACGATTTTTTAGTTTATTAATGTTCATTTGAAAAATGGTTTCCAAGTCATAGCCGATTGTATCCGCACTAATAGCAAGATACCATGCGATATCTCCAAGCTCCTTTGCAATATGTTCTTTATTAAGAGTATGACCTTGAAAGAGATGTTTCTTAATCAGGTCAATACATTCACCGGCTTCACCATTCAGACCCATTACTCCGTTTTGAAGCTGCTCTATCTGTGTAAGAGCCGGGTTAGCAGTTCGCAAAGCGGCTACTTGATATTCATTAATTGTCATTTTTCGTCCTCCTTATTGGATATAACATTGATTCTTTACAATCTGCTCCCTTATTAAAGTGAAAAGCGTATTGGTTTTCTGTTCTTAGGTTCTTTATAGAAACATTAATCGTAATATCTCTCCTTTAAATATCATCTTTTTTTTTATTTGTTTAGAATATCGAGGTATCTACGACTCGCATGAGAGCGAATTACTTCAATTGTTGGATATGACGCGTTTTGAGGAAACCGAAGCCAAATATCAAAATCGGCGATTAAGTCGCCATCGCCTACAAGATCTTCTGCTCGGTCAATAACCTCTTGTCCAAGGGCTTTTAC
>DUVY01000217.1 GCA_012840805.1 Clostridiales bacterium
GTGTCCAGCGTCGGCCCATCTCTTTTTAACGTTCTTCTTAAAATTCTTAACTTTTGTAATTATCATGCGTCTACCTCCCCTAACATAATTTTATAAGCTTCAATTACTGACTGTTTATCTCTGAGCACCACTGGGCACAGAGAAGCCTCTTTCATACTGGATATTAGCCCTGGAATTATTGCGCCATACTGGACCCTAGCAGCAGCTATATTTTTACGCTCTCCCAATGAAATAAAAGAATAATACCGCCATTTTATTACAGGTTCGTTATCAGTCGAAATCTTAAGATACATATCTGCAAGGTGTTTGTCGCTGACTTCTCCTTTCGACTCGTTCATTAATGATAGCAGGTATTCCAAAACCTGTTTTTTTGGTTCCATCACTGAGCAAGAAATATTCTCGAATAAAGTATTAACAGGAAGCCCGTTTACTACCTTCTGAAGTGCCATTTCGTGAAACTCTCTGAATTCATCTGAGAGCCTGGGGGGGAATGTTTCAATGAGTACGCCGTATTCGTTTAGCTTTTTCTTTTCGAGTCTGAAGAATATTTTTAATTTCTGAATAAATGATATACAAGGGGCGAATTCTATTATAACGCCTTTTGGAATTTTACTTTCCTTTTTTCCATCTGTGCTATCGTGGATTCCAACAATTGAAATGAGTTTTAACAGGTTCTCCATCGGCTCAGCCATCGTATTAATTACGTGCTTCCCGCGTAGATCCTGGATGAAAAATACAAACCGGTCTTTTTGGTACTCCACGAGATCGTCATTTCTGAAATATTTGAACCACGTATAAATTACCAAAACAATCAGAACAGCGTACAGAAGAATATCCATGTAAGCATGTGTTATCATTTCCTCCGTCATCATAGTTTTTGTTGCAGTCAGTACAACTAGTATACTGTTCGACATCTCCCGGAAGAGATACATGCATGCGGCTAACGCTGCAAACAGTATCCATGTGTGGAGGTTTGTAAGGTCTAAGAACCTGTCTGATTTTATTCGTGTAATTGTTTTAGGCGGTCTTGCTTGCGAATATGGTGTTTCGTTGGTCATTTGAATCGAACTCCGGTTTTGACTAATCCTTTTGAGACTGCTAGATTGATACCCGTTTTAAGCAGCGTGAAATTTCCAAACATGAAATAATAACATGTGAGGAAAATTACAACCGTGACCCCTACATACCCGAGTGGCTGAAGGGACATTGGCAGCGAATCCATGCCTAAAATGCAAACTGATGTGACAAATAAGGAAGCTGGCTGAAGGGCTAGAATTCGTATCATTTTCTCAATAACGTTTTGCGAGAAGTCCCTCGATATTTTGAAGACTAGAAGGACAAAAATAACCCCGCAAATCACCGCGAAAATGTAAATCAGGAAGTAGCGAATTATAAAAAATATCATTACAAGCAGGTCACAGAGCCCCATCATTAAAAATGTAATTGTGTGCTCTGGGTCTGGAGTCATTGCGGGAATCACAGGCATTGTGATGAATCTGTTAAGTGCCTTGATTACATCCAATACTAACATGTAAAAAACATTACCCATCATTGCAAACATGCACATGGCAAGCCCCCCGACAAGCCTTCGGGGAGGTATACTATATTTAGAGCTGGATGTAATTCTCATCCTAGCAGCACTTCGGTTAACAGATTCCCCTAAAATGAACATAACTGTAAGGAATATACAGAGGTTGACATAACCACCATATAGTTCCACGATTGTGTTATTCTCATAAGGATTTGGTACAAAAGTGACGGCTGTATAAATCATTCCTGCTGTATTGCCGTGTTCATCTTTCACGCTTGAATCTTGGAACTCTGTATAAATATCGGTGAATAACCCGGTTAAAAACTGCTTGTTTCCGGCTGCCACTTCATTTCGGATATAGTCTTCATCTTCAACTATTTCATAATTGTAGGATTTCTCAGGAGCCTCGTCTTCCTCGGTTTCTTCGTCTTCATTGTCATTACTCAGAATATGGCCCCTATACTGCTGA
>DUVY01000037.1 GCA_012840805.1 Clostridiales bacterium
AATTTGGTCGCTAGAATGGTGCGGGATATGCTCAATTCCAATGTTGAGCGCATAATTACTAATTCCCAAGAAGTTTATGATACCATATCCGAGCATTTGGTAAAAAGTCTTGCCGTTTGCGCCGACAAGCTGGAATTATACGAGGGCAAGACCGATATGTTCAAACATTACGGCATCCGTCAAAAAATTGACAAGCTATTAGACCGCAAGGTTTGGCTAAAAAGCGGGGGATATTTGGTCATTGATAAGACCGAAGCGCTTACAGCTATTGATGTTAATAGCGGAAAATATATCGGCAACAGCAACCAATTGGAAGACACCGTCTTTAAAGTCAATTTAGAGGCTGCGCAAGAAATAGCCCGTCAATTGAGATTGAGAAATATAGGCGGAATCGTGGTAATTGACTTTATAGATATGGAGCTTAACGAGCATAAGCATAAGGTCTTGGAGGCTTTGGAAAAAGCACTACAAAGAGACCGAACCAAATGCAAGCTTCTGGGTATGACCAAACTTGGTCTTGTGGAACTGACCCGCAAAAAAGTTCGCAACGATATTTCAAACTGCGTCCAAGACGAATGCACAGTTTGTCATGGTTCGGGCAGGATTTTATCCACTTTCGCGGTTGCGGATAGAATACGCGCCGACCTTATGGATTTGTTCGCATCTATGGACCCTTCGTCTGTGACGATTACCGTAAATCCCGAAGTTATGGCAAAACTTTTTACCGGGATATTTAGCGCCGAGTGCGAAACTGTTTGGTCCAATAAAAGAATTTATATAATCCCCGATGAAAATCTCTTAAGGGAAGTTTACAGAATTCAGGTTCAAAAAGACAAAATTTTGACATTACCTGACAACGCGAGATTGTTATATTAAACAAAAGGCTGTCAATATCTGGCTTAGGACTTTGATTTGTGGTATAATTTTTTTTATAATCAACTATTGATATCAAAAAGGTTTTGATTTTTACTATGAGATATATAAACAAAGAATACGGCTTTACTTTTAGACCGCCTTATTTAGAGAATTTTCACAAAGAAGAGCCCAAAGGACCAGCTGTAAGAGGCGCCAATTACCCCTCAAAATATATAATCGGCGCGGGACTTGATTATTCGGCTATTAACGGCGCTATGCTAATTGGAAAGTATGGCTCGTTATGGGGCGTTAAGGTTACATACTTTAACGGCGGCAAATGGATGGAAAATCAAGATTTTGTCGCCGCGCATTCAAAATACAGCGTTTATTCTAACGACGGCGGTTACGCGCATTTTACCAGCGGACCGCTATCTGTCAAGTGGATTAGACAAGGCGAGCAAGGTCTGGGAATACAAATTACTGCAAGCAGACGCCTAAGAGTCCGAGTTATTTTTTATCCTTGCTTTAATTGGCCTGGCGAAATCAGCATAGAAGGCTCGTATGTCAAAGGGCGCTCGCCATATGTAGCCGCCATACCGGGCGATGTCGAGATAGCCCAACCTTATTCGGTTTTTAGAAACCGCTATCAAGTTATTCTAGACGACAAGCCCGCCCGCGAATATTTTATGGCGCAAAGCTATAACAAACCCTTAGACTCCGCTAACAGTGCTTTTAACGAGGTTATAATGGAGTTTATTATCAACAACTATCAACCTACTGTCCATCTTTATTGCGCGGTGGGCGATGAGAAGATATTGGCTTTTGATATTCCCGATTTGGATAAGCTGGACAAATTAATAGAGACCTCGGGCGACCTGAAATACAGCGTCAACAAAACGCACGGAAGCGGCGTTTTGGGCGCGCCAGCGGAGTCTATGTTTAACGCGTCTATGTGGTCAAGAGTTTATTATCCATATATTCTCGACACAATAGCGGTATCCAAAAGGCTTAGCAAAAACGACCATTTTGACTTAAACGGCGTTGAGGAAAACTCCAGCCTATTGGTCAGTTCCTGGGTGTATGAAGACGCCAATTTTACAAATCAATTAACCTATACCATACAGGATAAAATTTTAGGACCGATATCGGCGTATCAAATATTCGCCCGCCAAAAAGACAAGACAGGTTTTGTCAAGCTGTTTACCAAGCTAAGCAAAATTTTTGAGCCTGACGGGGCTCTTGTCTTAGATGAGACCAAAGATAAGGATTTGGTCGCGCATCAATGGGAAGACTCTCCCTTAAAAGAACAAGCCCAAAACAAGCCGATGTATTCTTTGGATCAGAGCTGTCTTAAGCTTTTGACTTATGACGCGCTTGAAAGAATGGCTGTAAAATTTGCGATACCCGAAGCCAAGGCTTACGGCGAAGCCAAGCTAAAACTCAAACAAAAAATCAATCAAAAACTTTACAATGAAAAAAAAGGCTTATATCTTAACAGATATACTGACGATACATGGGCGGAAACTTACGGCGCTAGCAGTTTTTACCCGCTGATCGCGGGCGCGATAGAAACGCCCGAGCAGCTAAGAGCGGTCGTAGATAATCTTACATCCAAAAGACAGTTTTGGGGCGAATATATAATCCCCACTTTATCCAAAAATAACAAAGAATACGGCGCGGCTCTAAAAACTATTGCGGGCAAAAAACCGCCCTATCTGGATTGGCGCGGAGCGATAGCGCCCTACGTAAATTACCTTATTTATCACGGATTAATAAGATACGGGCTTGACGAGATAGCGAGCGATTTTGCGTATAAATGCGCAAAACTTTGGCAAAAGCGCGTCAAGTTTAAGTTTAATATTTATTCAAAATATTTGCCAAACGGACGCGTTCCCAAAGATATTAAGTATTTGAGTATGGAAGGCAATCTGTTGGCGCTGATAGGTATGCAATCGCTCATTGATGTTGAATACTTTAGGGACGACTTGAAATTTGCCATAAGGTTTGGCTCTTTCGCCAAGGGCGCGCACGCCATAACCAACCTTAAACTTTTGGACCGCAATTACAGCATTGAGATAGATAATTATACGACAGCGATGCTGGTTGACAGCAAAGAAGTGTTTAAGGCTGAAGGCGGCAGATGCATTGTAAGGCAGTTTGTAGAAACCAAAGATGATTACAGCTTTTTAATTATAGCGTCTACCGAGCTAAAGATAACATTAAAGCCGCTTAATCATATCCAACTGAACAAAAAAGCCGAGTATGTGTTCACAGTGCCGCCAGGAAAACATAAGGTAAAAATCGCGGACAAAGTTTATAAGCAAGCTATTAGTTAAATATTAGCAAATGATTAATATCATAAGTTGTTGAAAACTACATAGACGATTTGTTATAATTAGTATTAGGGTTTGGGGAAGAAGGTTAAGGTGTGGTAAAAATGGCTGATAAAAAAGTAAAACCGACCATTAAAAATATATTTTTGGCAAAACACAACACATTAATTTTATCGATTATAGATATATTCTTTTTGGTTTTGTCTTATTTTATATGCGTTGTATTTTATTTGTTTTTATATGAACAAACTTTATGGCTTTGGATAGGCAATCTATACACGATATTATTTTTGGTCGCGCCTTATGCGATATTGTTCAACCTGTTTGGGTTATACCGAAATCTATGGCAATTTATGAGCTTTAGAGATTTGTTTAAGCTAGTCATAGTTTTGGTATCCTCGTCGTTTATATTTGTAATCTCGTCGTTTATAACATCGGGACGCAATGTAACATATTTATTTTTCACAATATTGACATCCTTAATGGCGTGCAATATTATTTTTATTAGCAAATTAGTTTATTTTATATTATACGAGCGTTCGCGTCGCAAACGGAATAACGGCGGTCAAAGAATCGCCATAGTAGGCGCGGGACAAGCCGGGGTGTTTTTATTAGAAAACATTTTGGCCGAAAATGATTGCAAATATCAGCCAATATGCTTTTTTGACGACGACAAAAACAAAGTAGGCAAAAACATCAACGGCATAAAGGTGGCGGGCACTACGGACCAAATAGGCATATTATGCGCCGAGCTTAATATTGACGAGATTGTTATAGCTATTCCCTCGTTAACTTTTGAGCAAAAACAGCGCATCTTAGATAAATGCCTCAAGACCGATTGCCGCGTTGTTATCGTGCCCAGCCTGACCGAAATGATAAGCGACAAAAACATTTGGCAAAGCAGAAGACATATAGAGGTTGAGGACCTTCTTGATAGGGATCCAATCAATCTAGATACCGATAAATTTTATGAAATGATCTCGGGAAAGACAGTATTGGTAACGGGAGGCGGCGGCTCAATTGGCTCCGAGCTTTGCAGGCAGATTATTCAATATAATCCCAGCAAGCTTATCATTTTGGATATATATGAAAACAGCGCTTACGAAATTCAGCAAGAGTTAATACTTCAATACGGCGATAGCATTAATTTGTTTGTCGAAATAGCCACTATAAGAGACTATGACAAAATGGAAATTTTGTTTGATAAATATAGACCCGAGCTTGTCTTTCACGCCGCGGCGCATAAACACGTGCCCCTTATGGAAAACAATCCCGACGAGGCGGTAAAGAATAATATATTCGGCACATATAACTTAGTCAGACTATCCGACAAATACGGCGTGCTTAGATTTGCGCTAATCTCTTCGGATAAGGCCGTATATCCTACCAATGTAATGGGCGCTACTAAGCGTTTTTGCGAGATGATTATTCAGTCTATGAAAGACAGGTCCAATACGCAATTTATGGCGGTAAGGTTTGGCAATGTTTTGGGCTCTAACGGCTCGGTAATTCCGCTTTTCAAAAAGCAGATAGAAAGAGGCGGGCCTGTTTATGTTACCAGCAAAGAAATAATAAGGTATTTTATGACTATTCCCGAGGCGGTTAGCCTTGTATTGATGAGCGGAGTCAATGGCAAAAACGGCTCTGTTTATGTTCTGGACATGGGCGCGCCTGTCAAAATTGACGATCTGGCGCGAAAGATGATAATTTTGGCGGGCTATGTTCCCGATAGGGATATAAAGATAGAATATATTGGACTCAGACCCGGCGAGAAGATGTATGAAGAATTAATACTTCATAAAGACAGGGCGGACAAGATTGACGACAAAATATATGTCGAAAAACTTTCTAATATTTCTTGGGATTTTATTATAAAAACGCTTGAGAGATTTGAAAAAGCGTTGCGTCAAAACAATAACGACTTGCTTATCAAAATCTTAATGGACGCTGCGTATAACGGCGAAAGCCAAAGCCTTCAGGCTCTCAAAACCAATTTTGAAAGCGCGGCGGACTTAGGCGTTTTGGGACAAGCGGGACAAGAGACAGCGGGATAAATGTTTTAGATGAATGTATTTATAGTGCTTTTGGTAACATTCGCGGTCGCGGCGGCTCCTGTGGTTGAGTTAAAAGGCGCGATACCTTTGGGGATAGGGCTTGCGCTTCGTTACGGAGTAGAACTTAATCCTTGGGTCTATTTTATTTTTGCTTATTTGGGCTCGTGCCTTCCTGCTCCGTTTATAATTATGTTCTTGCGACCTGTTTTGGATTATCTTGCCAAAACCAAACTTTTTAGAAAGTTTTCGCAATGGCTTAGTAATCGTTTTTCCAAAAAAACATCCCAGATTAACCAAAAAGCCGACCAAAAATCAGAGACTTATATAGAAAAACTAGAAAACGACCCAATTAAAGACGATGAAAAAGAGCTAAAAAGGCGCAAAAGAATAGAATGGATTAAATATATATCGCTTTTTGTGTTTGTAGCCGTGCCTTTGCCTTTGACGGGTTGCTGGACAGGCTCGGGCATAGCGGCGTTTATGGGTCTGAATCTAAAAAAAGGCCTGCCCATAATTCTTTTGGGCAATTTGGCGGCGGGCTTGTTGATAATGTTTTTATCCTTGGCTGGCTATAGCTTGCCGAGTTTGTTTTAATAATTCTTTTTTTAATTTTTTAACGCAATCTCTTCTTTTTGAATTATTTTTGGTTTTATAGGCAAACTAAAGAACTATGTTCTTTTTTGCCTAAAAATCCAAAGTAGTTTTTAGGTTTAAAAAATTTCTTTTGGGAGAATAATCTAATGAAAGAGTATGTAGTAAAACTTAACGAAGAACTTGATCTAGAGTTAGAAAAAAGAGCGCAAAGCCAAGGCGTGTCCAAAGAACAATATCTTGACAACTGGGCGAAACTTTTTTTATCGGCTTCGCATAGTATAGACCGAGAAGAGTTTGCGAAGGGTTATGAGGAGATGGGAGCAATCAATCTTGGGCTTGCCAACATAGGGGATTGTGGTAATGGAAAAACCGAACATAAAAAGAGGCTCAATATATTTCGCCGACCTAAGTCCGGTGGTAGGAAGTGAACAGGGCGGCTTACGCCCTGTATTGATAATTCAAAACGATATAGGCAACAAACACAGCCCGACGATTATCGCAGCGGCGATAACAAGCCAGATAAACAAAGCGAAATTGCCCACTCATATAGAACTAAAAGGCGAAAAATTTGGGCTTAACAAAGATTCGGTAATATTATTGGAACAAATACGGACATTGGACAAAAGACGCCTAAAAGAAAAAATTGGGGAACTAGACGAAAAAACTATGAAGAGCGTCAACAAAGCGATACTTATTTCATTAGGATTTTTTTAGATAATATCATAACCATAGATTATTAGAACAAAAGAAAACCCGCTTATATTTTTAAAGCGGGTTGTAATTTTTTTTAACCTATAAATACTACTTGCTAATTAGCTTATTTTCGTTATGTTTTAATTTATTTGCTTAAAGCCCAAATCTTTCATCAACTTTAAAAACGCTTTGTCGCCTTGCTCGTCGTCTTTAAACAGCGCCGTGCATTTTAAGATTCGTTCGCAGGCTTTATTGATGTATTTTTCAATAGCGATTCCGGCGTCCTCGTCGCTTAAATTAGTGCCGTGGTCATTGATTAGTTGAGCTATCATGCCCGTATGCGCGATCAAAGGATGGTTAGGGTCGCTTAGTTCTTTGAGCTTGCTTTTTCCAACCAAAAAATCTTTGATTTCTTCGGCTTCTTTGGACAATCTGCCGGGCAAGATAAATACGCCCATTGCTTCTATCAATCCTATGCTTTCTTTTTTGATGTTATGAAGATCCGAACTTACATGAAAAATTCCGTCAGGATGTTCCTCATCCGCGCGGTTATTGCGCAAGATTATATCCAAAGAATACTCGCCATCCTCGTTAAATCTAGCTATCGGCGTTACGGCGTTGTGCTGCTCGTTGGTGTAAGCGATAATATTAAGTTTTTCATTGTTGTATCCCAAGAAATAATCCAAAATCTCGCCAAAAAGTTTTTCCAAAGACGCGCGGTTTTGGCTTTCTATTCTTATCACATTATTATACCAATCGGGAATCAAAATTCTCACATCGGGATAATCGGGCGAGGAAAACCTATATCTTATTTTGGTTTTGTGCAAAGGCATTTTATACGCCCCGCCTTGATAATGGTCGTGATTGAGTATTGAGCCGCCTATTCGGGGCAAAGCGGCGTTTGAGCCGATAAAATAATGCGGGAACAAATCAATAAAATCAAAAAGCCTCACAACAGTCGTTTGATTGACTTCCATAGGAACATGCTCGTCGCTTAAGACTATACAATGCTCGTTATAATACCTATAAGGCGAAAATTGAAAATGCCATAACTCTTCGTTCAAAAATATAGGTATCGTGCGCAAAGTCAACCTTGAAGGATAATTTTCATGTCCCGCGAATCCCACATTTTCTTTGCATAGAGGGCACTTAGGATAATCTGTTTGAGGTTTTTTAAGAAGCTCGGCGGTCTTTTTGTTATCTTTTTCGGGCTTGGCGATGTTAATTGTGATTTCCAAATCCGCTTTTTCCGCAGGCGCGGTCCACGATAGATTGGCTAATACTTCGTCATATCTTATATAATTGGACTTAATGCAAAAGTCATACAAAAACAAACAAGCCTCTTTTATGTTTTTTTCGTACGCTTTTTGGTCAAAGAGATCTATTATAAAAGAGGGCGGCGGACATAATATGTCCATAATCTCTGTCTCAAAATGAACTCTTTTGTTAGGCTCTATTATGCCTTGCTCAATCGCGTAATCCGATAGCTTGGACAAAATCTTAGCAGGGCTTTTTATAAAAGCAAAGTCGTCTTTGTTCGGGTTATGCGTTCCGTCTTGAGCGGGCTCGGGGAGCTTAAGTTTTGCTAATAATTTGTTTCTCGCATAGATGTTATCGGATAGGGGTAAAAACAAATGCGTGTTCGCATAATATAATAAGTCCTCTATGAGTTCTTGAGGAGTTTTTATTGCCATCAAAAAACCTCGCCTAGTAATATTCTAATCTACAATTGAAAAAATTATTTTGAAAAATCAATCTCTTTTTTTATTATATATCATATCCGCGATTTTGGCAATATCAATCAAAAAATCAATATAATTTTTTTGAGGAAGATTGTAAAATGAAGTGCAACGGGTAAAAAAAGA
>DUVY01000218.1 GCA_012840805.1 Clostridiales bacterium
GTTTTTATCTATAGTTTTCTGTTTTTAAGGGTAGAGTTAATCCGTAATTTTCCGTGTATTCAGGCATGTTATACCTCCTTTATCACTGATTCATTGATTATTAGCTTATCTATTTTATCAATTTTATAAACTTGTTTTTTTTTCAAACTTTTCCCTCCTAGACATCTGTATAGTACGATATTTGACCCTTATAGAATCTGCCAGTTATAAAATCTGCATCAGCTGTAATTCTAACTCTACCATCACTGTGGATATATAAATTAAAGTTACCAGCTTCTCCCCTAGTTGAATCAAGGACTGGAAACACCATTTCTTCAATCGGTCGATACCCAGCTGGTAAAGATGATATATTTGTTAGTCCTGCAACAGTACCTGCTTTACAGTTGAACAAAACAGTTACTAAACCTAAATCATTTTTTGCGTATCGTAATGTGCCTGTCCAGTCATTTAATAAGGTACCGTTTATAAAATCTTCTTGCAGTTTTATATGCCCTAGACTTGATTGTGTCGCCTTATCTGCCATATGCGTCATAATAGTTTGGATAATTGCATTGTGGTCATAGGCCGTGTAAAACCTTGCCACCTCCGTACCGCTTTGCCATGCTCTAGGAGTACCCTCTATACCCCTTGTTACATTCTGCAGGACTCCGTTTGACTTTGCCCCATAGCGTATAGTTTCTATATTCTCTCCATACCCTATAGTGCAAATGTTAGGAGCATCAGGTAATGCACTATCATCAGCTATAGATATAGTAGTTTGTGCTGCACTAATGTCGCTGGTCAGATATGTTATGGGGCTACCGGCTATGCCTTTGTAGAGTTCAGCCATTTAATCGCCTCCTATATACTTGTGTATTCGTAGTAAATCAAGGACAGTTATTTCTCCGTCAGGGTTCTCCTGTACTTCAAACGTGTTGGGGCGTTCAACCAATCTGTCTTCCCATGTGGTTTTAATATAAGCCATATTATCCACCTCCCTTAACCTTCAGCGCTTCGTTTATCGCCATTACGATCTCGTGCGCTGCTTCAACTTCTTCTAACCCTTTGTATTCAATCCTATTAAGAAACAGTAATAGGTTTTGTAATTGTCTTTCACTCAGTTTGATGTTCATAATTCACTTCCTCCATGTACACATCTTCGTAACCTTTTCGCCTACCGTTTATCTCGAAAACAACTTGTGCGGGTTTGTTCTCTACCAAAACTTTGAAACCATTTTTCAGTATTTCCACGATATATACACTCGCCATGTTCTGTATGTGGGGTACTACAAAATAATCACTTATCGTTTGCCTAAACATAGGTTCGATTTCAATATAATGTTCACCTATATCAAGTTCTTTTTCCATGTAGGCTACAAATCGACTATCTGGTGTTTCGAGAGCATATAGTTTTCGCCACCCGTAATCTTCGGTTTTCACGACTGCTGATTTTTGACCGGTTACAGAAAATGCACCGTAAACGGTGACCCCATCACTAGATACCTCTAGGTCAGTTATATTTGAACCATACCTTGCTCCAATTAAAACAGTACCAGGATACACCTCTATGTCGCCATAACCCGATCCGTATCTAACGTGAGCACCCACTACAGCATCATCATCATCGACATCTTGAAAAGCTGATGCATATACATGAGCGTAATTTGTGCTTGATCTTTGCGAATGAAGCTCTGCTATACCATTGTTCGATTGAAGCCTTAATGTCGGAAGGTTGAAAATACTATCTACAAACGCCACTATTTCTCCACCTAAACGATTGTCAGGAGTATAGAAATCCAAGCTGTCATAATCGAGCTGAACTCGTCTAACGTTGTTCAAATATGATTCCAGCGCATTACTCGTTAACTGTATTCTATTACTTTCCGCAGATGTCCTTATTGTTGCTCCAGTGATTGTTCCACCGGTTATGGTTGAACCGGTTATTGTTCCTGAAAATGAACCATTTTTAGCTTCGATTGACCCATCCAAAAGTATCTTAAAGTTTTCATTTGCTGTAACTAACCCTTCGAGTGATATTTTGCTTGCCAGTATCTTGATAGCTTCAGCTGTTTGGTTGATTTCACTTATGACATTACCTCTTGATACTTTTTGGTTGATGCTGTCTGTCAGTAGTTGTATCTGGCTTGAAAATTCACTATATGTCACCAGCAGGGATATACTGTCTGCGAGTTGTTTAATTTCACTTTTGTACCGGTTGACATCAACCTCTAATTCCTCTGGTGTCAATGTCCAGTCGGTAGCAATGTTCCCACGCTCTACCTTAAGATTTCGGTAATATAGAGTATTTATACCAACTGATAGACTGTCTATTAGCTTAGTACCAACAGATATATCTCTAGTCCACCTACGGCTAAACGGATTCCGCACTCTCAATCTTTTAGTAGTGTTCTCTTCGTTGAATTCCTTTGTAACATGAATCCTTGTCCACCTGTTACCCTTGACATCGAACTCTTTTCCGTCGATTATAACCGTCCTATCAACGTCTACCATTACATCCAACGATATTGTAATTTCACCTAACTCCGATAAGGGTTCCGCAAACTGGGAGTCTGGCAATGCGATAAATAGATTTATATTTTGGTCGCCCACCGCTTTATAGTACGGATGTATCTGGTCCCTAAATATCCGGACCTCTCCTGTACCGGTATTAAAACCGAAGGGGATCTCTGTTTGGCTATCATAAAGCCGGTTATTGGCCCCTACGACAAGGTTCTCAACCCTCTCGATGGTCTGCTTTATTTCGCCGTCAATTACTTTTATTTGAGTTTTGACGTTTTCAATGTCAAGCGTTAAGCTACCTTTGCCAGTAGACTCTTTTTCTACATTGCTTTTTGCAGGAGCTCTATAGTTCTCTCTAATGCCACCTGTGTAGGTTAGCTTGCGACTTAATACATAGGTATCGTTACCATCTACAGTCACTTTATCGCCTAAATCTAGGCTAAAATCACCCTGCCATTTAAGGGTACAAGCTGTATA
>DUVY01000194.1 GCA_012840805.1 Clostridiales bacterium
AAGTTTAATCAGCTTACTGAATTAATGAAGCTTATCAAAGCCGGCGAAGTAAAAGACGACGATGTAATATTTTTTGCAGATCTTTGGTGTCCTGGTATAGAGTCTCTTTTTTATGTAAGAGATGTAATGGGCCTGAAATTTAAAATAGCTGGCATACTACATGCTGGAACATGGGATCCGTTCGATTTTACTTGCAGGTACGGTATGCGTCAGTGGGGGCAATATATTGAACTAGGTTGGTTGCAGGATATTGACATAATCTTTGTAGCTACTAAATTTCACAAAGATTTAATAGTGTTTAACTCCGGTAACTTAGATCACTACTTTGACCCTAGTAAAATTGTCGTGACGGGAATTCCATTCTATTCCGATTTGTTACGTGAAAAGTACCCAGTTACTGAAAAAGAAAATATTATAGTATTTCCACATAGAGTTGCACCAGAGAAGAACCCAAAGAGATTTGACCGCCTGGCTAAAAAATTGAAAAAAGAATTTCCAGATTGGAAATTTATAAAAACTATGGAAGTAACGAAAAGTAGGGATGAGTATTTTAAACTGTTATCAAGATCGAAGGTTATGATAAGCTATGCGGATCAGGAGACTTTTGGATTCTCAACAGTGGAAGCTATGGCATTAGGAAATTATGTTATAGTCCCAAATAGGTTAAGTTATAGAGAAACTGTGCCTAAGCAATACAGGTACGACAATGATAAAAAAGTAGAAGAAATGCTCAGGGACTTTATGCAGAGAACAGAGATTCCAGAATATCCTGATTTACAACAATGGAGCCGGGCCGTAAATAAAATGATACTAGTAATGAAATACATCTAAGGGAGGTTAAGTATGGAATTTAAAATGTACGTGAATCAGCTTCCGGAAGCTTCTGGAGTTTATTGTATAACCAACACTTTAAATGGAAAACGTTATATAGGCTTTAGTACAAATATACGTAGACGAGTTCGTGAACATTTTAGTAGATTATCTTCAAGAAATCCAGAGTATTATTATCCAGGACATAAGGATTTTATTAATGATTGGAACATTAGCAATAATTATTTTAGTGTAGAAATTTTGGAGCTAACAGAGGATAAATCTCAAGAAGAGTACTGGATAAGATATTATAAGTCTTACATTAAAGAACATGGGTATAATATTAGTATTGGAACTAGGATATCAGAACAAGCTAAGGAAAAACTGCGTGGACACCCAGCAACTAAAGGATTTTCTGGTAGAAAACATACTGATGAAACCATTCAGAAGATGATACAGTCTCATACTGGTAGAAAACATAATGAAGCGACTAAAGCGAAAATAAGTGAATCTCTTCGTAAATTTTGGGAACATCGTTCTAAAGAAGAAGCTAGATTGAAAGTTCTAGGATCTAAAAATCCTAGAGCTAAACTAAATGAGTCCAAGGTAAAAGCAATAAAGAAACTTCTTAAACTTGGGTTTTCATGCAAAGACATTGCAGACATGTACGAGGTTCACGAAACTACAATAAAAGATATTAAATTTTGTAAACATTGGAAGCATGTTGAGTTATAGAAAGGAGGTTAGGTATGGGATTTAAAATGTTTATGGCGTCGAGCGAAATTAACGCACGGGCCTTAAAAGATACTCAAACTGAAAATTGGCTCTGTTCTTTTTATTATTTACGCAAAATGGGTGATAAGCTTGTTCCATTCTTAGAGGATGCAAAGTATGGATTGCAAAGAAGGTTTGGAATTGATAAGGAACGCACACTGTTCTTAGATTCGGGAGCATTCAGTTTTCAAAATGCCCATGGATGCATTCCGGGGCGTACAAACAAAGACAAAAGCGAATTAAACACTACAGCCCTATTAAAATATTGTTTGGATTACTTGGAGTTTATACAGGAGTTTGGACATTATTTTAATATAATAGTCG